>JBCCMW010000337.1:0-4435 GCA_039026175.1 Pseudomonadota bacterium | reverse complement strand
GGGGGGGCGGCTGTCCGGGAGGGGCCGGAGGGTCAACCGGCCAGGGCCAGGCCGCCCTGGGCCACACGCTCCAGCGCGATGATCGAGACGTCGTCGTGGGGCGCGCGGTCGCTGTCGCCCGCCGCCATGCTTGCCATGATCGAGGGCAGCAGGGTCGCGGTCTCTTCGCCGGCCAGGGCCTCCAGCACCGACGACAGACCCTCGAGCCCCAGCATGCCGTCGGGCCCGTCCCACGGCGCCTCGGTGATCCCGTCCGAGTACATCAGCAGCCGTTCGCCGCGGGCCAGCGTCAGGTGCGAGACCGGGAATTCGGCGCCGTCGATCAGCCCCACCGGCGGGGCGGCCGCACCCTCGATAAAGCGGACGCTGCCGTTCGGCGACTGGATCGCCGCCGGCCAGTGCCCGGCCTGGCACAGGCTGACCTGGCCCGAGGGCACGTCGACCAACGCATACGCCATCGTGAAGTAGACGTCATGGTCCTCGCTGGACAGGTACCGCGTGTTCAGGTCCTGCAGCACCTCGCGGGGCGAACGCGCGGTGGGGGCGCCGAAGCGACGACGCTCGAACGCGATGCTGCGCTCGGGATCGTCGGGCGCGAAGGCCTGCGCAAGCTGGATCGCCAACAGCGACGAGGCGACGCCGTGGCCCGAGACGTCGATTGAATAGGCCGCCAGCGCCCGGCGCCCGACCGGGAAATAGCCGACGAGATCGCCGCCCACATGGTGCTTGTAGCGGCAGAGTGCGGCCACGCGCATGCCGTTCACCTCGGCCGTGGGAGCGGGCAGATGCTCGCGCTGCAGCGCGGCGGCGGTGGTCAGATCGGTCTGGATCTGGCCATAGAGGCGCTTGATCGTCTCGTACGCGCCAGCGGTCTCGCGCTGCTGCTCATGCAGGCGGCGGTGCAGCGCCAGCAGGCGACGACCGGCAGCGAGCCGGGCGACCAGTTCGTCGCGGTCGGCGGGCTTGGTGATGAAATCGTCGGCGCCCGCGTCCAGCCCCTGGGTGACGGCGTCACGCTCCTGCCGCGAGGTCATCAGGATGAAGTAGACGTAGCCCTGGTCGCCGATCCGCCGCGCGGCGCGGCACAGATCCAGCCCGGACATGCCGGGCATCATCCAGTCCGACAGCACGATGTCGGCGCCACCCGCGGCGATTTGGGCGGCCGCGGCCTCGCCATTGTCGGCCTCGCTGACCTGATAACCCAGCGTGGTGAGGTGCTTGGTGATCAGCAGGCGCTCGATCCGGCTGTCGTCCACGACCAGCACGCGGAACGGGTCGTCCGGTTTGCGATTCTCGCTCATCCACATCGCTCCGGGACCACGCGGTACCAGCAGCGCACGATGGCCGTTGATGGCCACGCCAGCGCTCGGCGATCGCGGTTGTCGCAACAGCACCGAAGTGGGCGCGCGGCATTTAAGATCAGATGAACAAATCTGTTCGGTCTTCTTTAAGTCGACACCGCCTACACCTTGCCGTCGTGTTTGGGATCGTAGAGCGGGGAGCGTTATGGCATCGCATCATCGGGTGTCGCATGCCGGCACGGGGGAGGGGGCGACCGGTACCCTCTCGGGCCAGGATCCCGGGGTGGGCGCGCCCGCCTCGGTCCGGGCCGGATCGCCGGCGCCGCGCGTCCTTCGCGCGGATGGGCCGCGGCTGGACGGGCTGAATGCGCCGCTCTTCCGCACCGTCGTGGCCAGTACCCTATCGGCCGAGGCGGAGGACCCCGCGGCCGGCGATGTCTACATCGATCTCTCTGCCGTCTCGTTCATCGACAGTGCGGGGCTTGGGGCCCTGGTCGCCTGTCGTCGGCTGGTGCGCCCGCCGCGGCGCCTGGTGCTGACCGGCCTGCAGCCGGCCGTGCAACGCGTCTTTGCAGTGACGCGGATGGAGAAGGTCTTCGATTTCGAAGGGCTCGACGATGACTGAGACGACGGTGAACCCCTTCCCCGACCTGCCCGTGCCGACCGCGACGCTGGAGCTGGTGCCGGCGCGCGACAATCTGGGCGACACGGTGGACCGGCTGGTAGAGTTGCTGGCCTTTCCGCTGCCGCGCCGGCGGCACGGCGCCTGGAACAACGACGCAGCGCCGATGGAGCATCCGGCGCTGGGCGCGCGCGAGGCGATGCGCCTTGCACTGGCCGAGGCGTTGACCAACGTCGTGCGCCATAGCCACCATCCCGACGATGCGCCGATCGTCATCACGGCGGGCACCGACCCAAACCGTTGGGTGGTGATCCAGGACGAAGGTATGGCCCTGCCGACGCGGCTGCTGACCCCAGGGGCGTCGCCCGAAGCGCCACGACCCGGCGACGCGCTGGAGGATCTGCCCGAGAGCGGCTGGGGCTGGATGTTGATCCACGCGTCGGTCGACCGGATCGGCTATGCGCGCGAGCGCGGGCGCAATTACCTGTTGCTGGGCAAGGAGATCGCCCGCTCGCGCAGCACCGCCGCCTAGCCCGCGGGGAGCGCGCAAAGGCATGCGGCGCCCGCGCAGCCCCGCGCGGCGTTGTCGAGGCTAGGTGTCGAGCGCCTCGAATGCTGCGGCCAGCGCGATGTCCTTGTCGCTGAGCCTGCCGGTGTCGTGGGTCGTCAGCCGCACGGCGACGCGATTGTAGACGTTGGACCATTCGGGGTGATGATCCATCGCCTCGGCCTCGAAGGCCGCGCGCACCATCCAGGCCATCGCCGCGCGGAAGTCTTTGAACTTGAACGTCTTGTCGATCGCTTTGCCGTCGTCGCTGGCGGTCCAGCCGGCCGCGGCCAGCTCGTCGGTCAGTGCTGCCATGCCCCCTCCCGCGGGATCGTGGCGCCGCTATGGGCCGCAGTCGGCCCCGGGCGCGGCGCGACCCTGCCACGGTGCAATCGTCAGCGATACCCGCTCGCCCGCGAAAATTGCGCGCGAGGCGTTGATCGGATTGCCGGCCGCATCGGCGTCGAGCCCCTCGGAAACCAGCAGCGCCGCGCCCTCGGGCACCATCAACAGCCGCGCCAGTCGCGCATCGGCCGACCAGGCGCTGATCCGGGTCTCGCGCCGGGCGTACGCGCCGCAGCCGATGGCCTGCAGCGCCGCCGTGATCGCCCCCTGCGCGACGCCGCGCTGGGCGCTGCCCGTGTCCTCGGTCCCGTTCGCACGCGCGCCACCGGTTTCGGCGGCCAACGCGATGCTCTCGTCGGTTGTGCTCTCGCCTCGGGCGGCCAGCCGCTCGGCCAACGCCTCGGCGATGCCGGGCAGCCGCTCCGACGGGAACAGGTTGCGCCCCAGGCTGATCGGCACCCCGTCGGCGGTGCCCACGACCTCGAGCACGGCCAGCGGCGCACCGATGTCGATCAGCAGGCGGTGCGCCTCCTCGGCATCGGCCGCACGCGTCTCCAGCCGCAGGAGCCGCCGCCCGGGCGCGCGCCCCGCGGCCTCGACGTTGCGGGTAAAGCGGGTCTGGGCGCCCACCGGATAATCCAGCGGCGGGGCGGTGACGGTGGCGCCCGCGCCGCGGCGCACCCGCACGAGGCCCGCCTCGCAGAGCGCGGCGACCGAGCGGCGCACGGTGTGGCGGTTGACGCCGAAGCGTCGGGCCAGCGCCATCTCGCCCGGCAAGCGCGTGCCCGGCGGATAGCGCCCGGCTGCGATGTCGCCTGCCAGCGCGTCGCGGATCTCGGCCCAGACGCTCATGCCGCCGCCCGTGCGGTGCGGTGTCTTCGGCTCCGGTCTCGACCCATGCACCCCTCCTCGCCGGGGCGTCGTTCCCGTTCTGCCCCTCTTGCGATCTTGCCCGCCATTCCCCTAGTTGTCTAGTTGTCGATTACGGAGGGCACGCGCATGGCGCAGGCGAACGGACGGCCCAACACGGCACCCGACACGGCACCTGCGGATCACGCAAACGCCGCGCCCGATCCTGCCGAGCGGCCCGAACGCGCGGCCTGGATGGGCCTGTTGGCCCGCGCCGCGCCGGCCGATCTGGCGGCAGCGATGACAGCGGCCGAGCGCGCCCTGGGTGGCTTTCCCCGGCATCGTTGGCTGCGCGCGCCCGAGATTGGCACGGTGATGGTGCAGGCGCGCATCGGCGGCACCGGCCAGGCCTACAACCAGGGCGAGATCACGGTGACGCGCGCTGCACTGCGCCTGCCCTGCGGCACGGTCGGCCATGCCTGGGTGGGCGGGCGCGACCGCGACCATGCCACCCGGGCAGCGATGGCCGATGCGTTGTTGCAGCGGGCCGCCAGCGCGCCGGCGATCCGCGACCGGGTGCTGGGTCCGCTGGCCGCGCGCGAGCGCGCTGTCGCCGCCGAGACCGCCGCCAAGGCCGCAGCCACCAAGGTGGACTTTTTCACGCTGGTGAGGGGAGAGAACGCATGAGCCCCGATGCCGCGCTTGCGCCCGCGTTCGCTGACCCTGCGCGCGACGCGTCTGATGTCAGGCGGTCCCAGGACCAGCTTGCGG
>JBCCMW010000336.1:0-4449 GCA_039026175.1 Pseudomonadota bacterium | reverse complement strand
CGAACTTCAGCAGATCCTCGGGCACCAACTTGGCCAGCACATCGCCGATGCGCGGGTCATCTTCGGCGCGCACTTCGGCGCCGAAGCCCATGGCCGAGCCCTTGCCCCGCCGCGCGATGATCTGGTCCAGCCCCGCAAAGGCGCCGCCGCAGATGAACAGAATGTTGGTCGTGTCGACCTGCAGGAACTCTTGCTGGGGGTGCTTGCGCCCGCCCTGGGGCGGCACGCTGGCGACCGTCCCCTCCATGATCTTGAGCAGCGCCTGCTGCACGCCCTCGCCCGACACGTCGCGGGTGATCGAGGGATTGTCCGACTTGCGGCTGATCTTGTCGACCTCGTCGATGTAGACGATGCCGCGCTGCGCCCGTTCGACATTGTATTCGGCCGACTGCAACAGCTTGAGGATGATGTTCTCGACATCCTCGCCCACATACCCCGCCTCGGTCAGCGTGGTCGCGTCGGCCATCGTGAAAGGCACATCCAGGATGCGCGCCAGCGTCTGCGCCAGCAACGTCTTGCCACAGCCCGTGGGGCCGATCAGCAGGATGTTCGACTTGGACAGTTCCACGTCCGTCGATTTGGCCGCGTGGCCCAGCCGCTTGTAGTGGTTGTGCACCGCGACCGAGAGCACCTTCTTCGCCATCTCCTGGCCGATCACGTAATCGTCCAGAACCTGGCAAATCTCCTTGGGCGTCGGCACGCCGTCCGCCGATTTGACGAGGTTCGACTTCGTCTCCTCGCGGATAATATCCATGCAGAGCTCGACACACTCGTCGCAAATGAACACCGTGGGGCCGGCGATCAGTTTGCGTACCTCATGCTGGCTCTTGCCGCAGAATGAGCAGTAGAGCGTGTTCTTGCTGTCCGAGCCGCTCGACTTCGTCATCTCGTCATCTCCGACGGCATCGGTGCCGCCCTATGCGACGGCCTGCGCCGCCTTTCCACCCCTTAGACACCACGAAACGCTGGCAGGTGTCGCCGGCTCGCGTCAATGGCAAAGCACCCGGGTCCGAAACGCTTCCCCAGAGCGGCGTCTCGATGCCGCACTGTGGGACGAACTTGCGCAACCGCGCCGCGTCTGCCCCAAACCCCTGCAACCGTGCGCTGCAGTTGGGTCTGTCCGCTCGCTGCACGAGGGTGTCAGCTGTCCTCAGCCGCCTCGCGCTCGCTCACGATATTGTCGATCAAACCCCACTCCTTGGCCTGATCCGGCGTCATGAACCGGTCGCGGTCCAGCGCCGCCTCCACGCTGTCGTAATCCTGGCCGGTGTGCTTCACGTAAATCTCGTTCAGTCGGCGCTTGAGGTTCATCACTTCGCGCGCCTGGATCTCGATGTCCGAGGCCTGACCCTGCGCACCGCCCGAGGGCTGGTGCACCATAACCCGGCTGTTGGGCAGCGAAAAGCGCATGTCGGCCTGCCCCGCGGCCAGCAGCAGCGAGCCCATCGACGCCGCCTGGCCCACGCAGAGCGTCGACACGGCCGGCCGGATGTACTGCATCGTGTCGTAGATCGAGAGCCCCGAGGTCACCACGCCGCCGGGGCTGTTGATGTACATCGAGATCTCTTTCTTCGGGTTCTCGGCCTCCAGGAACAGAAGCTGTGCGACCATCAGCGTGGCGACCCGGTCGTCGATCGGCCCGGCGACGAACACGATGCGCTCCTTCAGGAGGCGGCTGAAGATATCGTACGAGCGCTCGCCCCGCGACGTCTGTTCGATGACGTAGGGGACGGTGTAGCTCGCGTACGTCTCGATCGGGTCTCTCATCGGTCCTGCCTGCCTCGCAACGGGGTCGCCGTGCGCCCCTTCCTCACTGTCCTAGTTATCGCCCGCCGAGGCGACAAGATGGGCGCCGACAAGGTCGCGCTTTGTCCTGCGCACGGGCCCATTCCGGTCCCACCGCAGGACCGCAGGGGACAGGGCTGCAACCGGGCTTGGGGCTGGGTTGACCTGGGCCGGCGATCGGGTTCGCCGCCGGCGCCGCGGCCGGTGGCGCAAGAGCCGTGGCCGGAGCGAAAGCGGGGCGCTCAGCTCGCCGCGTCGTCGGCGTCCAGCGCTTCCAGCTCGGCCTGCAGCGTGTCTTTGTCGACCGACACTTCGGCCACCGTGGCGCGGGACAGTATCACATCGATCACCTTGTCCTCGAACAGGGGCGCGCGGATCTGCTCCAGTGCGCCGCGATTGCTTTTCACGAAGTCGAAGAACTGCTGCTCCTGGCCGGGGTACTGGCGCGCCTGGGCCATCACCGCCTGGCCGAGCTCCTGCTCGGTCACTTGCACGCCCTCGCGCGTGCCGACGTCGGCCAGCAGCAGGCCCAGCCGGACGCGCCGTTCGGCCAGCGCGCGGTGCTCGTCGGTCACCGTGATCTCGGGCGCCTGATCGCCCTGCTGGGCGGCGCCGGGGTTGTCCTCCTGCCACAACTGCTGGGCCACGGTGTTGGCCTCCTGCTCGACCATCGAGGGCGGCAGGTCGAAGCTCACGACCTCGTCCAGCGCATCCAGCAGGCGCCGCTTCAGAAGGTTGCGCGCGGCGCCCGTGAACTCCTCGCCGATGCGCTCGCCGAGCTGGCCGCGCAGCTCGTCCAGGTCGGCCGCGCCGTACTTCTCGGCCAGCGTGTCGTCCACGGGGGCGGGCTGCGGCCCGCGGACCTCCTTTACCGTCACGTCGAACACCGCCGGCTTGCCGGCCAGTTGGGCGGCGCCGTAATTCTCGGGGAACGTCACCTCGACGGTCTTCTCCTCGCCGGCCGAGGCGCCGACGAGCTGTTCCTCGAACCCGGGGATAAAGCTCGATGAGCCGAGTTCCAGCGGATAGTCCTCGGCCGAGCCGCCCTCGAACGCCTCGCCGTCCAGCTTGCCGACAAAGTCGATCACCACCTGGTCGCCGTCCTCGGCCGCACCCTCCTTGGTGTCGAACGACTTGGACGACGCGGCGAGCTTCTGCAGCGCCTCGTCGATCTGGGCATCGTCGACCGTGACGACCTTGCGCTCCAGGCTGATGGTCGAGAAGTCCACCTCGGGGATTTCGGGCAGGCAGTCGTAGGTGACGTCGACCTGCAGATCGTCGCCCTCGTCGAAGGTCTGGTTGGCGACCTGCACGTCGGGCTGGGCGGCCGGGCGGTGCCCGGTCTGCTCGAGATGCGAGCGCACGGTCTCTTCGACCGTCTCCTGCACCACCTCGCCGAAGACGCTCTTGCCGAACATCTTCTTCAACAGCGGCATCGGCGCCTTGCCCTTGCGAAAGCCTTTCATCTGGAAATCGGCGCGCACCGTCTCCAGCTTGGCGTTCGTCTTCTCGGCCAGGGTGCCCGCCGCCACCGTGATCCGATAGCCGCGGGACAGCCCCTCGCTCTTGGTCTCTGTCACCTGCATCGCCGACCCAACCTTGTACCCGTCTCGTCGCGCGCCGCGGCGACGTCGCTCTGTTTCGTCACCGACAGCGCTGAGCCAACCCGCGAGCGAGACCCGACGCCGTCGGTCCGGATCGCCGTCCCGGCTCGCGGCACCCGGTGCGGCGGTCGCGGTCTGCGGTGCCGCCCGCCGGCCGCCAGACCCCACCCCATGGTGCGGGCGGAGGGACTTGAACCCCCACGCCTTGCGGCACGAGAACCTAAATCTCGCGTGTCTACCAGTTCCACCACGCCCGCCCTGGCGACCCTCCTGGCGACGGCCCGCCCTGCACGTCGTCTCGGCGCTTAGACCAATGCGCAGGGCGCCACAAGAGCGCCTGTCACCGGGCACGGCCGCTCTGGCGCCCTGCCCGGCACCCGGTCGCGCGCCCCACCTGCGTCCCCGCTTCAGGACCCGTCGCGAGGGTATCGGCCGTTACCGCGGTCGCGCCTGCGTGCCCGCCCGCCGGCGGGTCACAGGCCGAGCCTGCGCAGCACGCCCGGCACCGCCTCGGGCAGGTCCTCGGCGATCAGGCCGGGCCCGACCGCGCGGGCGGGCGGGGCGGGGAGGCGGGCCCCCCTAGCCGCCGCGTCGGGCGGCGGGTAGCCGCGGCCCACGACCCCGGCCCCCATACCCCCCATCACGTCCCCCGAGCCTGCGGTGGCCAGCCACGGCGCGCTGAGCGCGCGGCGGGCCGAGACGATGACGGGCTCGGCAAGGGCGGGCGACGCAATCACCGTGTCGGGGCCCTTCAGCAGCACCGTCGCCCCGGCGCGCGCGGCCGCCGCCGCCGCCACGTCGACGCGCGATGCCAATGGCTTGCCCTCGGCCGTCTCGCCCAACGTCGCTGCCAGGTCGGGGAACAGGCGCGCGAACTCGCCGTCGTGTGGCGTCAGCAGCACGTCGGGGCGCAGTGCCGCGAACAGCGCCGCCGGATCCTCGGCCGCCGAGGTCAGCGCATCAGCATCCAGCACCGCGGGCCGGCCGCTGGCCAGCACCGCCTGCACCATGGCGCGGCACGCCTCGCCCGTGCCAAAGCCGAAGCCCATCGCGATGGCGG
>JBCCMW010000335.1:0-4452 GCA_039026175.1 Pseudomonadota bacterium | reverse complement strand
GGCGGCGGGATCGACGGCCTGCCCCGCGACCACGGTCAGGCTGCTGCGCCCGCTGGCGGCCGACAGGCAGGGATCGCGCAGCACCTGGCGCGGATCCAGGAAGCTGGCGTCGATGGCGGCAAGGTCGGTGGGGTTCTCCTCGGCCCCCTCGATCTGGACCGTCCCGTCGATGCCGCCGCCCAGCGACGAGGCATCGATCACGGCACTGGGTTCCAGGAACACGCCGGCCGCCGACAGGAAGATGCGCCCGCCGTCACCGTCCAGCGCGGTGGCGATGATGGCGCTGTCGGCGTCCGCCACGATGGTGGACGAGGTGACGCTGATGTCGCCGCCTGTCCCATCGCCGGTGGCGACATTGGTCTGCAGTGCCGCGTCCTGCAGCCGGGTCAGCCCGTCGGCGGTCAGGATCAGCCGCCCGCCTCCGCTGGCCACCGCATCGGCCCGGATCTCGGCGCCGCGGGACAGGTCGATGCTGCCGGCCCGGACGATGACCTCGCCCGCATCCCCGGCAATCGGACTGTTGGACGAGACGCGGATCTCGGGCGCCACGTCCCCGTCGCCCGTCATTTCCAGCCGCCCGGCCACGATCTCGATATCCCCACCGGCGCCGATGGTACCGCCCACCGGGGGCAGGTCGGGGTCCTGCTCGGCGCTGGCGAAGATCGAGCTGTCCTCGATCAGCCGCAGCGTGCCATCGGCCGACACAAAGACCGAGCCCGCGTCGCCCTTGCCCAGCGTCGCCGAGTTTATCGAGGCCCTGTCCTCGAGCGTGATATCGTAGGCGAAGACCATCACGTCGCCAGCCATGCCGGTGTCCAACGTCGTGGTGGTCACCAGTGCGTCGTCCGACAAGCGAACGGTCGGCGCGCGCAGGGTGACGCCACCGCCGCTGCCGCCGGCATCGCCGATCGAAGCCACCGAGCTTGCCCCGTCGACGGTGATCCGCTCGCCCGCTGTCAGCTCGACATCGCCGCCCTGCACCGGTCCGAACGCGTCGGAGAACACGGCCGACTGGTCCAACACGTCGATCGTTTCGTCCGCTGTCAGGGTGATCCGCCCCGGCGCGCCGCTGCCCAGCACGCTGACGGTCAGATCGCTGTCGCCGAGCAGGGTGATGGTGCGCGCGGTGATGTCGATCTCGCCCCCGGTGCCCAGGACCGGGGCCCCGACAAACCCGAAGAAACCGGCATTGACGTCCGCATTGTCGAACAGCACCGTGTCGGCGGTCAGCGCGAAGCGACCGCCGCTGCCGCCGAAGGCACCGATGGCATCGATCTGCGGTTGCAACAGCGCGGTGCCGGTAAAGCTGGCGACATCGGCGAGGATCGTCACCGAGCCCGCCGCGCCGCCGTCGCCCGCATTGACCGAGATCTGCGCAGCATTCGAGACCGCGAGCTCGTTCGCCACGATCTGGACCGTGCCGCCGGAGCCGCCGATCAAGCCGAAGGTGTCGCTGCCGATGGCCCGGATCCCGCTTGGCGCAAAGCCGAAACCGTCCATCGTTACCCGGTCGGCCGCGATCAGGACCTGGCCCGCGCGCCCGCCGCCGGTGCCGTCGTTGGCGATCAGGCTCCCGCCGCTTTCGACGATCAGTTCATCCGCGGTGATATCGATGATCCCGGCGCCGAACGGCGCGAGCGGGAAGGCGAGGAACGGGACCCCGCTGACGTCGACGGACGCGTTTTCGGCCACGCGCACCCGCTGGCCCGACAGCCGGATGTCCACGGCATCCGAGGGCGCCTCCACCGCGATGGTGCTCAGCAGCGTGGCGGTGCCGGCGATGTCGATCTGGCCGCCCTCGACGGTGATCTGCCCGCGTTTGCCGCCGCCGACGCTGATCGCCGTGACCGCGCTGCCGCCCTCGATGTCGATATCGGCGCCGCGGATCACGACGCTGCCGGTCAGGTCGGGGCCGACGCCGTTGACGCTGATCTGGGCGCTGTCGCCCACCCGCACGCGGCCCGCCGGGGGGCCGCCGGCCGATCCGTCCAGCGGCACCGGGCTGTCCGGCCCGCCACCCGACAGCACGACCCGGCCGTCGATGCTCTCCAGCAGGATAGCGCTGCCCAGACCGCTGGTGGGCGCGGTGCCCGCAACCTCGACCGTGGGGCCCGCCAGGGTCAGCGCCGGGCCGCTGCCGGCCAGCAGGTCGCTGCCGACCAGCCGTACCGAACCGTCGTCGCCCGGCAGGAAGCCAAAGGCCGACGGCGCCGCCACCGTCAGCGTGCTGCCGGCCAGGTCGCTGGCCGAGAAGGTGGCCCCGTCGGCGAAGTCCACCCGGTCGGCCGCGCCCACGTGCACCGCGCCGCCCTCGCTGACGAACTGGCCGCCGGGCCCGAAGGTGATGCCCGCAGGGTTGATGAACACCAGGTCCACGTTGGGCGCCAGGACCAGGCCCGCGCCCGCGGCCAGCACCGCGACCTGCCCGTCGATCTGGCTGACGCCGCCGCCGGTGACGCGGGCGATCACCCGGCCGACGGTGGGGTCGGTACGGAAAGCGCCCAACTGGCCGGCGCCCACGCTGAACGTCTCGAAACTGTGGAACAGGTTGGCCCCGCGCTGCTGGCCCAGGGCCTGGGGGATCGCCACCTCGAAGCCCGCGGGCGCCAGGGCCGTGGCGGGGCCCAGGGTTCCGTCGGTGACGACCTGCGCGGCGCCCGGGTGCGGCGCCAGGGCCAGCGCGACGCCGGCCGCAACGGCCAGCGCGGCGCGGGAGACAGGGCCGCGGCCGCTCATCGCCATTCCCCCAGCATGATAAAGGCACCCCAGCGCGCGGGGTGGCGGGGCACGTCGGGCGGCTCCAGGAACGCGCGCTGCGCCTCGGCCAGCGCCGCCGCACGACCGAGCCCGCGTTCGACCAGATTGGCGTAGAACCCCTCCATCAGCGCCGCGGTGGGCGCATCGGGCACGCGCCAGAGCGAGGCGAGCACGCTGCTGACGTCTGCACGGTACGCCGCCCCGGCCAGGCCCAGGGGCGCTGCATCCGAACCGACTGCGGTGTCGCACGCGCTCAGCGTCAGCAGATCCAGCCGCCGGTCGCTCTCGATCGCGCGGGCGCGCAGCGCCTGGACCAGGGTGTCCACCGTCACCGCGCCGTCGCTGAGCGCGATCAGGTTCTCCTCGGGCGTCTCGCCAAAGCGCGCGTGGGCTGCGACATGGACCAGGTTGAAGCGCCCGCCGCGCAGCAGGCTGCGAAACTCGCCCGCCGTGAGCCCGTCGCCGAGCCGCGCCTCGGTGCCCAGCAGGCCCGCCACGGCCCGCGCCTCGCCCGGCACCTGGGTCAGCGGCTCGAAATCGGCCAGCACCGTTTCGGGCGCGCCGCCGACCAGCGCGTCGATCTGCTGACGCTCGATCCGCCCGCCGCCCTGCAGCGTAAGCCCCAGCAGCGTGGCCACGTCGCGCCGCTGTACCAGGAACTGTCGCCCGTCATAGGCCGTGGCCAGCGGCACCTGGCGCAGCGCCCCGTCGGGGACGAACACGACCGTCTGGACCCCGGGCGCGAGCAGCTCGGCGCGCACCGGCTGCACCAGCGCACGGTACAGACGCAGGGTCGCCAGTTCCCACGGCGCGCCGGGATCGCGCAGCGCCGGGACCACGGCCTCGACCAGCCGGGTCAGCGCTGCCTCGCCCACGGGGCTGGCGTAGCGCGCCAGCCGCTCGCCCCGCGCGACCAGCAGCTCGAGCCGGTTCTCCAGGATCACGGGGTACAGCACCACCGTGTCGTCGGGCAGCACCGGCAGCGCCACGTCGCCGACACGCACGCAGCGTTCGCGGAAATAGTCTTCGACCTCGACGACCTTCAGGTCTTCGATCACCGTGCGAGCCTCGGCCAACAGCGCCTGGTCGTTGCCCAGCCGCGCCTGCAACAGCAGCACCTCGATGTAGGCGCGGTGGAACGGCTCGAGCCGCGCGCGATAGAGCGAACGGCCGCCGGCGTCGAGCTGCCCGGCCAGATCGTCGCGCACGCCCGCCAGCAGCGCGAAGCCCGCGCGATAGGCGTCCAGCGCGGTCGCCGTGTCCAGCCGCGCGAGCGCGATCTCGGCCCGGCGGCGGTTGACCGCAAACAGCAGGTCGGCACGTCCCACGGCTTGGGCCGTGCGCAGCGCCCCGGCGCTCGCCGCCTGGGCCGCGACCAGGTCGCAGCGCCGGGCGGCCAGCAGCGCGGCCGTGTGCTGCGCCCGCGCCACCAGCCGCGGCGCGTCGCGGCGCGCCAGCAGCGGCGCAAGCAGGTCGGCGACCTCCCCGGCATAGCCGTCGTCATAGGCGCCCGTCGCGGGGCAGAGCGGCCCGGCCAGCCCGTCGCCCGCCGCAGCCGCCGCCAGATCGAGCCGCAACCCGTCGCGCACCGCACCCTCGGGCAGGGCGTCCAGCGCGCGCCGCGCCCGGGCCAGACGCGCGCCCGCGGCGACCAGGTCGCCCGCTGCCATGGCACGCGACACGTGCGCGGTCTCG
>JBCCMW010000334.1:0-4468 GCA_039026175.1 Pseudomonadota bacterium | reverse complement strand
CCGCGCCGCCGCGCCGCCTGACCGAGGCCCGCGCCGCCTGACCGGCGCGTCGCCCGGCCCGACCGCCCGCCTTGCCGGCGCGCCACCCGGCCCGACCGCGCCGCCGTTCGAGACGCTGCGGCAAACGCGGGGCCGCGCGGGCTCGTCTGGTGATCCGGCGCACGCCGGCGGGCGTGGCCAGGACGATCCGGTCGAACGCGGCGCCGGCTAGCCGATGGCCATGCAGGTCAGCGACCGCTCCAGCCGCGGCCCGGGGCGCTGGCGGGCAGGGGCCGTGCACGGCGGTCCCGCGGCTTGTGCTGCGGGCGATCCTTGGAGACGGTGCAGGATGGCGACGAGCCGCCCGGTGCAGGATGGCGGTTGGGCGCCCGGTGCAGGATGGCGGTTGGCCGCCCGGTGCGACCCAGGGGGCACCCATGTTCGAGGCGCGGATACAGACCCGTCGTGACCGCCTGGCCGCAGCGGGCATCGACGTTGCGCCGATCACCGATGACGACAACGTCTCCTACCTGACCGGCTATGACGACGATCCGCATATGGCGTTGGGTCGACCCACCGCGCTGGCCGTGCCGCGCGACGGCGACAGCATGCTGATCACGCCCCATCCGGACCTGAACGCGGCGCGGGCGTCGGCCGCGGTCGACCGCATCGCCGCGTGGGACGACGGGATAGGCGACGGGTGGCGCGCCGCGCTGCCCGGGCTGCTGGCCGCGGTCGGACGGATAGATATCGAGCCCGAGCATGTGCCGCCCGTGCAGCGCGCCTATCCGTTCCGCTGCGGCCGGGCGACCGGTTTCAGCGTTCTCGAGACGCCGCCGTTGGTGATCGGCGACACCGCGGTGCTTCAGCCCGGCCTCGTGTTCTTCACCGACGCCTCGGTGACGGTCGAGACGTTGCGCGCCCACGTGGGCGACAGCGTGGTGGCGACCGAGACGGAGTGGGCGCCGCTGTCCGACCATCCCAAAGCGTTGCAGGATCGGGTGCTCTGATGTTCGTCCCGGGCCAGACCGTCGCCTCGACCCCGCGCGTGCCCGAAATGGACGCTGGGCGGCACCACCGTGCGCGGCTGGGGTTTATCATGATGTCGACCGACCTGGCCGGCGAGGCGGATTTCGCCGCGATGGCGCCCGAGGGGGTGGGCGTGCATATCACCCGGCTGAAGACCGACGATGTCACCACCAACGAGACGCTGGCCCGCCACATCGATCACATGGCCGATGCGGCGGCGCGGCTGCAGCCCGACATGCGGCCCGACGTGATCAGCTACAGCTGCACCAGCGGCTCGATCGTGATCGGCGAGGCGCAGGTGTTTGCCGAGATCCGCCGCGGCGCGCCCTGGGCGCAGCCCATGTGCCTGGCCACCGGCGTGGTCGATGCGCTGTGGGCGCTGGGTGCGCGGCGGCTGGTCGTGGGCACGCCCTACCTGGACGAGATCAACACCGCCGAGGCCGAGTTCCTGGCCGGCAAGGGGTTCGAGCTGTTGGACGTGCAGGGGCTGAACCTGACCACGGGCATCGAGTTCGGCCGGGTGACGCCAGCCTACTGGCGGCGCTTCGCGCTGGAGATCGACCGGCCGGACGCCGATGCGATCTTCCTGTCGTGCGGTGGCATCCGCGCGCTGGAGGTGGCGGCCGAGATCGAGCGGGCAGCGGGCAAGCCCGTGATCACCTCGAACCAGGCGCAGTTCTGGAGCTGCCTGCGCCGCGCCGGCATCTCTGACCGGCTGGAGGGGTTCGGCACGATCTTCCAGTGCGACGGGCGCACCCTGTGCAGCACCGGCTGATGCCGGCGGTGCCGCGGGGGACGGTCAGGTGCAGGCCGGATGACTGGGCGGATGCCGTGGCGGCAATGGCCCGATGGCGGCACTGCATCGCCCACGGATCGGCCGCGCCGACGGCGGCGCCCCGTAACGTGTCGAAGGGCGCTGCGAGGCCTTTCATCGTGCCGCATCGTGAACGCGCCGCAAGCGGTTGCAGCTCTCGCGAGCTTGGTGCTGGGCGTGCATCGGTGCAGGTCCGGCGCGCTGCTCCGCCGACCGCGACCAGCCGCAATGGGGCGAGGGCGCGGCAGTGACGTTGTCGGTCGTCGGTGTGCGGACACCATACGGTTAGGCCGTGATGAAAACCCGTTCGGGTGGCGGCGGCGTGAAAGTCGTTGGTGCCGTCGTTCGCAGGGCGGTCGCGGCGTACGGCGAGGCCGTCTGTCGGCAGCGCGCCGGGGGATCGCAGGGCCTGCTCTCTGCACTGTGTCCCGAGAGGCGCTGGCAGGGTGGTTGCGGGGCGCTACCCTTTCGGGATCGTCAACGGAGAGGGATTGGTCGCCATGTTTCGACGCCTCGGGTTAGCCCTTTGCATAACGGCGCTGGCGGGTCCGGCGCTGGGCACTGTCGTCGGCGGCGAAATCCTCAAGCAGCGTGGCGACGGCGTGTTCGTCAAGCTGGATCCATCGACCGCGTTTGTGGTGGGCAACGACACGTTCAACGATCCCAACCTCTATGCGTTCGACGAGGATCAGAACATCACGCTGACCGCGCCGATCCGCGTGGATATCGGCGGCAACAACGGCATGATCCCTGCCGATACGGTGATCGCCAGTCACTATGTGTTCTTCGACAGCATCGCCGGTGCGCACTACGGCTATGTGGATTTCGACGCGCCGATCCTGGGCATTGCGGCCTTTGTCGACACCATGGCCGCCACCGATTTCCTGGCCAACACGTCGGTGCATTACGTGAGCCCCGATCTGCGGGGGCTGGAGCGCGGCGACTATGTGTGGATCGATGAGAAGGATCCCAATCGGCTGTGGGTGTTCTGGGCGGGCTCGTCGCCGGGCGACTATATTCGCGTCTTCACTGCCAAATCCGACGCCGCCCTGATGTGATCGCCGGCCTCCGCCGAGGGGGTTACCAGCGCTCTCTGTTCGGCGGGCGAGGGCGCGGCGAGCGCCGAGCGGGGACGGTCGCGGGCGCTGCGCTGTGCGCGCGGCGCGCCCTTGCCGCCGGCAATCTGGATACGCTCGGTCTGCCGTAAGGGACGGGGGTCAATTGCGAGCCTGCGCCTGGCGCTGCGCCGTTCTCTCCCAACAGGGTCGCTCGAGAGGTTCGCGGTACGACAGAGTATCGTGGCGATCCCGACCCTCCGCCTGACGGTCGACCAGGCTGCGGCACGGATGGCGAGGCATCCGCGAGCGGGGTCTGGTAGGCGCGCGCCCGTGCCGGCGCAGTGCGGCTTGCCGTGCGAACGTTATAGTATAACACTGCGGCCGCGGATCGGACCCGGAGGCTTGGCATGCGCGGCGACACGGCTATCGGTAGCGCTTTTCGCAGCATGCGGCGGCGCGACGCCCGGACCTGGGGTTGGGGGCACCGGTGAGCGATCCCATGCCCCCGGCGCCCGAGTTGCTGGGCGACCCGACCGCGCGCCCCATGGCGCACGAGCCTATGGCGCACGAGCCTGTTGCGCGGACTGTGGCGCACGAGCCTGTTGCGCGCCCCGTGGCGCACGAGCCTGTTGCGCGCACGACGGCGCACGAGCCTGTTACGCGCGCTGCGGCGCGCGAGCCTGTTGCGCGCCCCGTGGCAAACAAGCCTGCGGCGCGCGAGCCTGTTGCGCGCGCTACGGCGCGCGACGCGGCAGTGCAGGACATGGCGGTCGGGGTCGGGATCTCGGGCAAGGCCGATGGGTTGGGCGACATCCTGCGGCCTGGCTGTGCGGCGGCGATCTGGCACCGCCAACCCCCGCCTGCCGCGCAGGCCTGGCTCGACGCCCTGGCGCCCGAGCGGCTGCCCAGCCTGCGCGAGGTCGATCGCCCCGAGGCCGTGCGCGATCTGGTGTCGGCCGCCTGCGATGCGGTAGGCACGCCTGCGGGCGCGGGGCGCGATTGGCTGATCGGGGATATCGCCGATCTTTCGGCGCTGTTTGCCCGGCTGCTGCCGGCGCCCTATCAGCGGGTGCGGCTGGCGGTGGTGACCGGCGATGCCTGCCGCCGCTTCCATCTTGACACCCTCACCGCGCGATTGCTCTGCACCTATCGCGGGCCCGGCACGCAGTATGGCATCTCGGCCGACGGCGAGGCACCGGGTCGGGTGCACTCGGTGCCGACGGGTGCGCCGGTGGTGCTGCGCGGGGCGCTCTGGGCCGGCGACAGGCGCTCGGGCCTGCTGCATCGCTCGCCGCCGATCCAGGGCAGCGGGCAGGTGCGGCTGGTGCTGGTGCTCGATCCGATGGACGCGCCCGAGGAGGACTGATGCCGACGAACCTGGGGGCGACCAGCCTGCGGTTGCGCGGCCGCGGCGCCGACAGCATGCGGGAGTTCGACCGCCTGCCGGCCGAGGTGCGCGCCTGGCTGGCGCGGGCGACGCTGCCCTGGCGGCCGCGCTCGGCCCGCCGCGTGTTCGAGCGCGCGCTCGCCAAGACCGGCGACCGGGCCCGCGCGCTGGAGGCGCTGGAGCGGCGCCAGCGCCGCCTGG
>JBCCMW010000333.1:0-4487 GCA_039026175.1 Pseudomonadota bacterium | reverse complement strand
CTGGCCGAGACGTCGGCGCCGCCTGTCGATGCCGGGTCGCTGGCCGCCCTCGACGCCTTCGTTACCCGCCGCACCGCCGAGGGCGGCGCAGCGCCGGTAAGCTGACCCGATGCGCCCGGGGCATCAGGCCGCAAACTGCCCGCCGGACGCCTATGCGTCATCGAAGAAATGCTGTTTTTTCATGATCTTGAGGGTCACTCCTGAGCGCTCATGTCAACGGTTGCGGATCTCCACCGAAGGCTTCATCGCCGATTCAGTTAACTCGGCGACGCTGAAAGCAGGGCGGGTGGGGGCCCGAGCACGTGCGAAAACGGGACCAACGAGAACGCCCCCACGGCCACGGACAAGGCTACTGCCACGACCACGGACAAGGCTACGACCACGACCACGACCACGGACAAGGCCAAGGTCACGGACACGGACACGGACACGGACACGGACACGCCGCCCAATGCCAACGCCTCGGTCGCGGCACAAGCACCCTCGCCGTCAGGGCTCGCAAGACGGGGCACCGGCGCGCAGCCGCGACCAAGCACCCGCGACCGCGCTCCCAGATCTGCAGGACCCCGCCGCGCCCCGCGCTGCACGTCGCCCGCTGCCGAGCGCCTCACACGCCGCGCCAGCCCGCCCTCGCACCGAACGGTCGCCGCCGGCCGGCACCGCCGGGCACCACCGGGCACCGCCGCGATATGGCCCGTCGACGGCATCCCTCGGCGCGCGAACGGGCCACTTCCACACCAGCACCGTCCATACCAGCCCCGTCCATACCAGCCCCGTCCACACCAGCGCCCTCTATACCAGCCCTGTCCCTACCAGCCCCCGTCGCACCGACCGGCGACACGACAGCATCGAGGAGGCCCAGCATGACCGACACCGCAGACGCCATCGTCATCGGCACAGGCGTGATCGGGGCTGCCACGGCCTTCGAGCTCGCCAAGCTGAGCTGGCGCACCCTGAGCCTCGACCGCAACGCCGCCCCCGGTAACGGCTCGACCTCGGCTTCCTGCGCCATCATCCGCATGCACTACTCTACCCTCGACGGTACCGCCTTCGCATGGGAGGGCTATCACTACTGGCGCGACTGGGCCGATTATCTGGAGGTCGCCGACCCGGCCGGCCTCGCAACCTTCCGCGAGACCGGCTGTCTGGTGATCAAGACCCAGGCGAACGGCCATCTCGAAAAGCACATGCGCTACAGCCGCGACCTCGCCTGCCCGTGCGAGGAGTGGAGCGCCGAGACCATCGCCGAGCGGCTGCCGCTCTACAGCCTCGACAGCTATGCCCCGGCCAGGCGCCCCGACGATGCCGCCTTCGGCCAACCCAACGGCGCCCGCCTCGTCGGCGGCGTGTTCTGGCCCAACGCGGGCTATGTCACCGACCCGGCACTGTCGGCGCAGAACCTGGCCGCCGCGGCGGCCGCCAAGGGCGCGCGCTTTCGCCATGGCGCCGAGGTCGCGGCCATCCTCACCCACGCCGGCCGGGTCAGCGGCGTCCGGCTTTCGACCGGCGAAGCACTGTATGCCCCGGTGGTGGTCAACGTCGCGGGTCCCGGCTCGGCCCAGATCAACGCGCTTGCCGAGGTCACCGGCGACATGACCATCGCCACGCGCCCGTTGCGCCAGGAGGTCGTCCACCTGCCCGTCCCCGAGGGTTTCGACATGGACCGCGACGGCATGGTGGTCTCGGACAGCGACATCGCCTGCTACAGCCGGCCCGAACAGGGCAACAGCATCCTGGTCGGCAGCGAGGATCCGCCCTGCGACGCGCACGACTGGGCGCCCGACGACCGCGACTGGAGCACCGACTTCACCGAGCAATGGCGCGTGCAGGCGATGCGGTACGGCCAACGGGTGCCCAGTCTCGGCATCCCCTCGCGCATGCGCGGCGTCGTGCATCTCTACGACGCCGCGACCGACTGGATCCCGATCTACGACAAGTCGATGCTGCCGGGCTTTTACATGGCCTGCGGCACCAGCGGGAACCAGTACAAAAACGCGCCCATCGCCGGAAAGCTGATGGCCGCGCTGATCGCCCACTGCGAGGCCGGGCACGACCACGACGCCGAGCCGATGCGCTTGCGCCTGCCCTACCTCGGGCGCGAGATCGACACGGGCTTTTACAGCCGCAAACGCCCGATCAACGCGGAATCGAGCTTTTCGGTCCTCGGCTGACGCCTGCCCCCGCCAGCACGCGCGCGGGCAACAGCAGGGGCCAAGGGACCGACAAAGGGACGGGCGAGAATACCGGCGCCGCGCCGCTTACTCGGTCACGGTCTCCAGTGCGAAACGGTCCATGTAAAACAGCCCCTCGCCGCGGTTGGCGCTGCGGTACTGGCCAAGCAGGAACGACGCCTCGCCCGCCAGGCGCAGCGCCGTCACCGCCTCGGTCTCGACCACGGCGACACGTTCCTCGCTCTCCTCGGTTGCGGGCACCCGGACCTCCAGCGCGGCGTTCAGCTTGCGCCCGCGCCGCTGCAGCCGCAGCACCAGCCCCTCGTCGCGCATCACCGCCAGCACCGCATCGCCCGCCGCCCGGCCCGGCGGGCGGCAAAAGCCGTCGGCCAGTTCGCCGTCGAACAGGCGAATGTCGAACACCGTGTCCTCGCCGCCGATCACGTTGTTGAGGAACAGGTGCGGCACCGTCCCGCAGCCGCCGCGCTGCATGTAGAGACCGACCACGATTTGGTTTTCCGGGTCGCGGTACAGCGACACGAAGGCGCCCTCGCCATAGCTCTGGCTCGACATTCGAAGCTCGGCAACGATGTCGAAATCGCCGTCGGGCAACGCCTCCTCCAGCACATAGCGATTGCGCGCCTCTGCCTTGCTGTAGACCGTCTCACCCACCGCGGCGACGAACAGCGCGCCCTCGCCGTCCAGGATCGCGAGCGCGGGGTCGGGGTTCTCGACGCGCCAGGTTTCCGAGATCGCGGGGCCGTCGAACGTCTCCTCGAAATAGACGGTGGTCTGCGGCTCCGGCGGCGGGGGCGGCGGGGGCGGAGCAACCGCGACGCTGGTCGCGGCCGCCTCGGTCATCGCGCTGGCGAACTCGGTCGCGTTAGAGGCGGAGAAATAGCTGCCGCCGCCCTCCTCGGCGATGCAGCGCAGCGCCGCCTCCTCTTCGCTGGTGAGATCGAAACCGACCACGTGCACCCGGGTCTCGATACCGCGGCCGGCCAGCGCCCGTGCGGCTGCACAGGGGTCGCCGCCGCAGGTCTCCAGGCCGTCCGAGACCAGCAGCACGTTGGCCTGCCGGTCGCCCGGCGCGAACGCCTCGGCCGCGGCGGCCAGCGAGGCGGCGATCGGCGTCTTGCCCCGTGGGGTAAGCCCTTCGATCAGCGCACCCAGCGCGGCGGGGTCGTTCTGCCCGGTCCGGGCCAGCACCTGCACGTCGGCACAGTCGCCCTCGCGGCGGTGGCCATAGGCCATGAGCCCCAGGTTCGCCTGGCCGGCCAGATCGGCAACGGTGGCGCCGATCGCCTGCTTGGCCGTGGTGATCTTGGCCACCCCGTCGATCTGGCCCCACATCGAGCCCGACGCGTCCAGGATCAGCATCACGTCCGGCTTGCCCGCGTCGGGCGGCGCACTCTCCTGCGCGGTGGCGGGCAGCACGGCCGCCAGGGCGGCAAAGGCCGCGACAGCGGCGGCACGCGCCGGGGCGGCCATCGGGCCGGTCTCTCGGTAATCGGTCATTGTCCTCGCCCTCACTCGTCGGCCGGGGCCAGCACGAAACGGTCGATCTCGCCCGCCGTCTCGCCCTGGGCGCCGCGGGTCTGCCCGATCATAAAGGCCGGGCGGCCGAACGGCGCCACGCGGCTGAGCGCCCGGGTGGTGAAACTGGCGCGCCGGGCCGGGATCTCGCCCGCGGCCGGCAGATCCATCGCCAGCGTTGCCGTGTACTGAAAGCCGCGGCGCGCCAGGGTCAGGTCGAAGCCGCTGCGGTTAAGCTCGGCCAGCACCTGGTCGGCATAGGCGCGGCCGTCGGGCTGCGAGCTGCAGATCCCCTCGACCCAGTTCTTGTCGAAGAGGTTGGTGGTGAACACGGTGTAGACCGGTCGGTCGTCGCCCGTGATCACCCGCTGGTTCCAGATGCTGAGCTTGAGCGCGGCACCGCAGCCGCCGGTTTCCAGCCACGCCTGGGCTGCCAAAAAGTCCTGCGGTCCGTTGTAGAGCCCCAGCCACACGGCGTCGCGCCCGGTCTTGGCCTCCAGCCGGCCCGAGACGGTCATGTCGAAGTCGCCCGGGGTGTCGAGCGGTGCGCGCAGGGCGACCAGATTGTCGGGCGTCTCGTCCCACCAACGCTCGTCCGCGCCGCTGGCCAGGGCCAGCAAGGCGCCGCCGTCCACGATGTATGCACCGGGGTTCTCGTGCAGCACCTCCCAGCGCGGGTCGAGGTCGCTGCCGTCAAACCCGTCGTCGATGGTCGGCACGCCGGGACCCGCTGCCACCGCGGCCGGGGCAGCCTGGGTCGCAGCCTGGGTCGCAGACTGG
>JBCCMW010000332.1:0-4489 GCA_039026175.1 Pseudomonadota bacterium | reverse complement strand
GATGACAAGCTTATCGCCGTGCCTGTCGAAAAGGTCGACCCGTTCCAGGCCGGCATTCAGGATCTCCACGATATCGCGCAAAAGACCCGTGACCGCATCAAGCATTTCTTCGAACACTACAAGGATCTCGAGGCCGGCAAATGGGTCAAGGTCATCGGCTGGGGCGACAAGGCCGAGGCCGAGGCGATCCTGATGAAGTCGATCGAGGCTGCCGCATCTGCCAAAGCAGCCGAGTAACCGCCGCCCGGCGACAGGCGCTGCCCGCCGCGCCGACACGCGCCACCCGCGACCGATGGGCGGTCCAGAGGCGGATTGCAGAGGCTGCCGCGTCGCGGACGTCCCCGGCATCGGCGGCCGCCGGACCGCCGTTGCGGCGCCGTATGACCCAGCGGCATGACGGCGCTGTGCATGATAAGCTCGCGTTCGTCCGGCCCTGCGCCATCCGACAGTGACGAGGATTTCATGACCGACGCCAATGCCTCCCCCGCCAGCATCGCGCCTCCCGCTCTGGGCGTCGGCGCGCTCGTTGGCGACAGTTTCCGCGTCTACGGCCAATGCTTCGTGCCGGCGACGCTCGCAACCCTGGTGCCTCAGCTGTTCCTGACGCTGGTCAGCGTCGCGCTGTTGGGCGCAAGCGTCACCGCCGACCCCTCGACGATGAACCCCGACACCGTGCTGGCCAGCAGCGGGTTGCTGTCGATCCTCACCGTCGTGATCGGCGGCATCTCCACCGCCGTCGTCACGCGCATCGTCTTCGACACCAAGACGGGTCGCACCGCCGATCTCGGCGCCGCCGTCCAGAGCGCGCTGCCCCGCCTGCTGCCGATCATCGTGCTGTCCTTCGCGGTCGGCGTGCTGGTCGTGCTGGGCTTTGCGCTGTTCATCGTGCCCGGGCTTTGGCTCTTCGGCGTGTACGCCGTCTACGCCCAGGCGATCGTGGTCGAGAAGGCCGACTGGAAGGCGATGGGCCGCAGCTCGGCGCTCACCCTTGGCTACCGCTGGCCCATCGTCGGGCTGCTGCTGGTGATGCTGCTGATCCTGGTCGCCGCGGCGGTGCTGCTGGGCGTGATCTCGCTCGCCTTCTACGCGCTGAACGACCTTCTGGGCGTGCTCGCCGAGACGGTGCTGGGCTCCGTGCCGATGGCGCTTTTCAGCGTCGCACCGGTGCTGCTCTACGCGCGGCTTTGTGAGATCAAAGAGGGCCGCGGCAACGTCGACCTGGCCAAGGTTTTCGAGTAAGGCGCCGCCCGCACGGCGTCGCCATCGCCGGCCTGCCGGGTGCGCCCGGCCGGCCGGCCCGCCAACCGTCGTGCAGGAAACGCACGAGAAGGGTCGGCGGACATGACAAAGACCATAACGCTCCTCGACGGCGGCATGGGCATGGAGCTTACGCGCCGCAGCCAAGCGGCCCATGCCGTGCCGCTGTGGTCGGCACAGGTGATGATGGACGAGCCGGCGCTCGTCGCCGCGGTGCACCGCGACTTTCTGGACGCGGGCGCCGAAGTGCTGCTGCTCAACACCTATTCGGCCACGCGGCGCCGGCTCCTGCGCAACGGCTACGGCGACATCACGGCCGAGCTGCACGCCATCGCGGTGCGCCTGGCCAACCAGGCGCTGGCCGCCTCCGGCCGCTCGGCCCGGATCGCAGGCTGCCTGCCGCCGCTGGTGATGAGCTATGCCGTCGGCGACGTGCCGCTCTATGCCGAGGCGCGGGCCGAGTTCGCCGAACTGGTCGCACTGCAGGCGCCGCACGTCGACCTGATGATCGCCGAGACGATGGGCACCGTCGCCGAGGGCGTGGCGGCGACCGAGGCGTCGGTGGCCGCCGGTCTGCCGACCTGGTGCGCCTTTTCGGTGGACGACAGCGACGGGACGCGCCTGCGCTCGGGCGAGCCGCTGACGGCTGCCTTTGCCGCGGCCCGCGCCGCGGGCGCCGAGGCGCTGCTGGTCAACTGTTCGCGACCCGAAGCGGTCAGCCAGGGGCTGGCGGCGGTGCAGGCCACACTGCCCGGTCTGGACGCGCGGGTAGGCGGCTATGCCAACGGCTTCGTGTCGATCGACGCGCTGGATGCCTCGCGCTCGGTCGATGTGCTGCAGGCCCGGGTCGACCTGGACCCCGCCGCCTATGCCGAGCATGTCGAGCGCTGGATCGCGCTCGGTGCCACCATCGTGGGCGGCTGCTGCGAGGTGGGCCCCGCACACATCGCCGAATTGGCGCGGCGGCTGGGCAAGGCGCACGAGGCCACGATACCCGCCTGATCCCCAGGCACCGGGATCACCCGGCACCCCGATCCCCAGGCACCCGGATCACCCGGCACCCGGATGCCCAGGCCCCCGGATCCCCAGGCACCCGGATCACCCGGCAGCCGGATCGCCAGGCAGCCGGATCGCCAGGCACCCGGCACTGGGGGCGGGCGTGGGCGAGGGCCCCGGCCTTCCCCCCGCCCCCGTCGCCGCGAGCCCGGGCGGCGATGGACGAGAGTGCCCGCGCCCCCGTCCAGACCGACGTCCGCGCCCGCCCGGCCGCCCCGGTGGCCGACCGCCGCGCCGACGCGCATGGCCAACGGCGGCGTCGGCCGGTGCGACGCCTGCGGCGAGGCCATCGCCGGGTCGGCCGGGCATCGATCCCGCGGCAAGCGGCGTCGATCGCGCGCTGATCGCTGGGGCGGCGGTGCTGCGCTGCGACATCGTGGCCTTGCCAAACCGCCCTGGCGCCCGATCCTCATCGCGATGCGTTCGATGCTGCCGATCCTCGTGCTCCTGTCTGCCGCGCTGGCGTTGGCGCTGCCGCCCGGCAGCCCGGCGCACGCTCAGGACCCATCGCGCAGCCTGTCAGGGGACGGTGCGGCGGCGGCGGGCAGCCTGGACCGCGCCGCGCGGCTGGACGCCTTGTTTGCCGCCCTCGCCGCCAGCGATGGGCCGGCAGACGCGCGCACCCTGGCCACCGCGATCTGGGTGGTGTGGTTCAAAGCCCCCGACGACGAGGCACAGGCACTGTTTAACGAGGCGCTCGTCCGCCGCCGCGCGGGCGACTTCGACGGCGCCATCGCCGTGCTCGACACGCTGACCCAGCGATGGCCCGACTATGCCGAGGGTTGGAACCAGCGTGCGACGCTGTTCTACCTGCAGGGCCGCTTCGCCCTTTCGCTGGCCGATGTCTCGCGCGTGCTGGCGCTGGAGCCGCGCCACTTCGGCGCGCTGACCGGCCGCGGGCTGATCCTGTTCCGCCAGGGCCGGCGCGATGCGGCCAACCGCGCGATCCTCGAGGCGCTGCGCGTGCACCCGTTCCTGGCCGAACGCGCGCTGCTGGACCCCGGCTATGGCGAGCAGCCGCTGTGAAGCCTCCGCCCCGGGCCGATTGACGGCCGCGTGCGCGTTGTTCTTGCCGCGCCCGTCCTGTAGGCGAGGGGAAACGGGGCGATGCGATGATTTACCAGACGCCAGACGCCTACCTCGCCGCGCCGCGCAAGGCGGTCGCGCTGTTCGGCATGTCGGGTGTTGGCAAGACCCGCACCGCGGCCATGCTGCGGGCCGAGGGTGGCTGGTTCCACTACAGCGTCGATTACCGTATCGGCACCCGTTACATGGGCGAACGCATCGTCGATAACTTCAAGCGCGAGGCGATGCGCAACCCCTTCCTGCGCGACCTCTTGCGCTCGGACTCGATCTACATCGCCTCGAACATCACGTTCGAGAACTTGGCCCCGCTCTCCACCTATCTCGGCAAGCCCGGCGATCCGGCCCGCGGCGGCATTCCCTTCGCCGAGTATGTCACGCGCCAGCGCGAGCACCGCGACGCCGAGATCGCCGCCCTGCGCGACACCGCGGCGTTCCTGGAAAAGGCGCGCGACATCTACGGCTATGCGCATTTCCTGGCCGACACGGGCGGATCGATCTGCGAGGTCGTGGATCCCCACGACCCCGAGGACCCGGTGCTGAGGGTGCTGGCCGAGCGGATGCTGCTGGTGCAGATCCGCGGCGACGAGGCCCTGGAGGAGGAGCTGGTGCGCCGCTTCCGCCGCGACCCCAAGCCGATGTACTATCCCGAAGGCGTGCTCGTCGAGCTGTGGGACGAGTACCTGGCGCTGCATCGGTGCGACGAGGCGGCGGTCGACCCGGACGACTTCACCGCCTGGGGCTTCCGGCGGCTGCTGAACCATCGGCTGCCGCGCTACGACGCCATCGCGCGCCACTGGGGCATTACCGTCACGGCCGACGAGATCAGCGCGGTGACCGATCCACAGGACTTCGACGCGCTGATCGCCGACACGCTCTCGCGCCACTACGCCCGCGCCGCCGCCGAGGCGGGCTAGCCGCCGGATCGCACGGGCCCGGGTCGCACGGGCCCGGGTCGCACGGGCCGGGGTCGCTCTGGGCCGGGGTCGCTCTGGGCCGGGGTCGCACGGGCCGGGGTCGCTCTGGGCCGGGGTCGCACGGGCCGGGGTCGCTCTGGGCCGGGGTCGCACGGGCCGGGGTCGCTCTGGGCCGG
>JBCCMW010000331.1:0-4511 GCA_039026175.1 Pseudomonadota bacterium | reverse complement strand
CGTCCACGCTCATCAAGCACGCGGCGGCGTTGGGAATGGCGGCCTCGGTCGTCAGAAGCACCGGTTGGTCGGCGTCGTGCGGGCCGCCCGCGCGGCCGTGGGGAAGGAACCCCTCTTCCGGCCCGAGCCAGAGCTTTTCGTCAAGCCAGTCCATCCGGCCCACATCCGTCCCCCGCACCGCCACGCGCCAACCGGCCGTCCGTGCCCGGCCGATGAGCGTGGGCAGCACCGCCTCCAGCGGCGTGTCGGTCAGGTGATAGAATGCGACCTCGGCCATCGGCGCCGGCGCCTCTCCCCTCGCCGGCGTCCCTGCGCTCTCCTCGTGCGCGGCGAGGAGCGCCAGGGGCCGGCTGCGTCAGCCCTCGGGCTCGAGCCGGGTGCGCACCAGCCGGTCGAGCGCGGCGACGCCCCATCCCGTGGCGCCCTTGGGCGCCATATCGGTGCCGGCACTGGTGGTCGCGGTACCGGCGATGTCGATGTGGATCCAGGGCACACCGTCCTCGACGAAGGCGTGCAGGAACTCGGCCGCGGTGACCGAGCCTGCGGACCGGCCGCCGGTGTTCTTGAGATCGGCCTTGGCGGATTTGAGCTGCTCGGCATAGGGCTTGCCCAGCGGCAGGCGCCAGGTCTCGTCGCCCGTCGCCGCACACGCCGCCTCCAGATCCGCGGCCAGCGCATCGTCGGTCGCGTAATAGCCGGCGCGATGGTGGCCGAGCGCGATGATCACCGCGCCCGTCAGCGTGGCCAGGTCCACGATCCCGGTCGGCTTGAAGGTCTGCTGCACGTACCACAGCACATCGGCCAGCAGCAGCCGGCCCTCGGCGTCGGTGTTGATGATCTCGATGGTGTCGCCCTTCATCGAGCGGACGATGTCGCCGGGGCGCTGCGCGGTGCCGTCGGGCATGTTTTCGACCAGGCCGACGACGCCCACCACGTTGGCCCGCGCCTTGCGCAGCGCCAGGGTGCGCATCACGCCGGCCACCGTACCGGCGCCGCCCATGTCCATGGTCATGTCCTCCATGCCGGAGGCGGGCTTGAGCGAGATGCCGCCGGTGTCGAAGACCACGCCCTTGCCGACCAGGGCGAAGGGCGCCTCCTGGCCACCGCCCATCCAGCGCATCACGACGACCTTGGTCTCGCTGGCCGACCCCTGGCCGACGCCCAGCAGGGCGCGCATACCCAGGGTCTGGAGCTCGGGCTCGCCCAGGATCTCGACGTCGAGCCCGATCTCCTGCATGGCGGCCAGGCGCGCGGCGAACTCGTCCGTCGTCAGCACGTTGGCCGGCTCGTTGACCAGGTCCCGGGTGAAGAACACGCCCTCGGCCAGGGCCATCATGGCGCGCGAGCCGCCGGCCAGCGCCTCGGGCCGGTCGGACAGCACGCGGATGGTGCGCGGACCCTGCTCGGGCTCGTCGCCCTCGGCCGGCTTGGATTTCTTGTAGGCGCGGAAGTCGTAGAGGCGGAGAGCGAGGGCCATCACGAGGTCGGCCAGCGGCGCCTCGTCGCCGAGACCGGCCGTGGCGAGGGTGGCGGGGCCCTTGGCGAGCGCCTTGGCGATGGCGCCGCCCGTCTTGCGCGCGGCGGCGGCGTCGGGATCGGCGCCGAGGCAGGCCAGCAGCACGCGCCGCGCGGCCAGGCCCGCGGGCCAGCCAAAGCTCTCGGCCACGCCGGGCTTGCCGCCGACACCGGGTTCGGCCAGCGCGCGGGTCAGGGCGCCGCCCATGGCCGCATCCAGCGCGGTCGCCGCCGGCGTCAGCGTGCCGTCGGCCGCGGCGAAGACGATGACAGTGCCCTCGGCGGCGGCCAGGTCGGCCTCGGCTTCAGCGTCGAACAGGATGTGCGGCAGCGGCGTCATAGGCGTCTTCCTCCGGATGCTGCGCCTGACCTAGCCTGCCGCCGCGCCGAGGGCCAGCCGCTTGCGCGCCGCGCCCGCGCCGCCGCCCACCGCGCCCGAAGGGCCCGGACGACCGAGCGCCGGAGGCGCCTTCGGCGTGGCGGGTTCCGGGCCCTTCGGGCGCGGTGGACGGCAGGGTCGCGGCCCGCAACTGGTCTGCCGCCGTGCGCGGTGGTAGGGAAACCAGGTGTCCGCGGGGAGGCGTCGGTGAGCCGGCTCAATCGCTACGTGTACCGCCAGCTGATCGGGCCTTTCGCCTTCTTCGTGCTGGTGTTCACCGGGATCATCTGGCTCAGCCAATCGCTGCGCGTGATCGAGACGGTGGTCAACAACGGCCAGTCGGCCCTCGTCTTCCTCGAGTTCACCGCGCTCCTGCTGCCCCGGGTGATGACCGTGGTACTGCCGGTCGCAGGCTTTGCCGCCACGCTCTACGCCATCAACCGCCTCTACGGCGACAGCGAGATCACGGTGATGTTCGCCGCCGGCCGCTCCGGGCTCTCGCTGCTGCGCCCGGTCGCGATGTTCGGCGTCACCCTCGCCCTGTTTCTGACGGCCATCGCCATTTACGTCGTGCCCCACGCCCAACGCGAGATGCGCGACCGCATCACCGAGGTGCGCGGCGACGTGGCTGCCGCGTTTCTGCGCGAGGGCGCCTTCATCACCCCGTCGCCCGGCGTCACCGTGTTCGTCCGGCGCATCGGCGGCGACGGCGCGCTGGACGGCGTCTTCATCCACGACAGCCGCGATGCCGAGCAGATCGCCACCTACACCGCCCAGCGGGCCGTGCTGTTGGGGGTCGAGGGCGCGACGCGGCTGATCATGTTCGACGGCACCGCCCAGATCGCCGATCCCGCCCGCCAGGGCGCGCTTACTTTCCTGCGCTTCGACCAGCTCGGCTACGATCTCAGCCAGTTCGGCGGCGAGAGCGGCAACCGGTTGCGCAAACCCTCCGAGCTGTTCCTGCCCGAGCTCCTGACCATCGACGCCGAGGAGGCCGCGCGCCGCCTGCGCCCCGTCGGCGAATTCCGCGCCGAAGCGCACGAGGCGCTGTCCGCCCCTCTCTACGCCATCGCGCTGCCGTTCTTGGCGGTGGCGCTGGTGATCTCGGCAGGCTTCCGGCGCCAGGGGTTCCTGGGGCGGATCATCGTGGCCATCGTCGCAGCCCTGGCGCTGCGCGTGCTGGGGCTGGCCGCCAAGAGCGCCACGGCCGGCGAGGCGGCGCTCTGGCCGCTGATGTACGCACCGCCGCTGCTGGGGGTCGTTGCGGCCTTCTGGCTGCTGTCGGCCGGCGGCATGCGGCCGCGCGGGCGGCGTCGGCCGGGCCCGGCGGCGACGGTCGCGGCCACCGGCCGGCACCCCGGGACCCCATCCGACGCGGAGGCCGGCGCGCAGGCGGGGCTGGCGCCGTCGCTGCCGACGAGGCCGAGGCCGGTGCCGTGAGCTGGACGCTCGGCAGCTATATCGCCCGGCGGTTCCTGACCACGGCGCTGTTCGCCTTTGCCGTGGTGGTCGCGCTGATCGTCGTCATCGACCTGGTCGAGCGGCTCAACCAGAACAGCGACGGGCGCGCGGGCTTTGCCAACCTGGTCGGCATGGCGCTGCTGAACGCGCCGTCGATCGCGCTGGTCGCCGCTCCTTTCACCGTTCTGCTCGCCGCGATGGCCTGCTTCGCCCGGCTCGCCCGGTCGTCCGAACTGGTGGTCACGCGCGCGGCCGGCGTGTCGGTCTGGTCGGTGCTGGCGCCGGCGGTGCTGGTGGCGGTGCTGCTCGGCACCCTCAGCTTTGCCGTCTACAACCCGGTCGCCTCGGCCTTTGCCAAGCGGTTCGAGGCGCTCGAGGAAAAGTATTTCGGCCGTTCGTCCTCGTCGCTTTCGGTCTCGGCCGACGGGCTCTGGCTGCGCCAGACCACCGAGGACGCCGACGCCGCCACCCAGACGGTGATCCACGCCGAGCGCGCCTCCTCGACGATCGACCGGCTGTGGGACGTGACGGTGTTCCGCTTCACCGCCGAGGACCGGATGACCGAGCGGCTGCAGGCCCGCACCGCGGTGCTGGAGCGGGGCACCTGGCGGCTCAACGTCGTGCAGCGCTGGCGCTTTGCCAGCGCGGAGGACCAAGTCGCCGACGCCGCCCCGCCAGCCCCGCCGACGGCCGACGACGCGGCGGACGACCCGCCGGCGGCGCATGCCCAAATCCCAGGCACCGACCTCGAGACCCGGGCCGAGCAGCGCGATATGCTGCGGATCGCCACGGATCTGACGCCCGAGCGGATCATCGAGAGCTTTGCCGCGCCCGAGACCATCGGCTTCTGGCAGCTTCCCTCGTTCATCGGGATCCTCGAGGACAGCGGCTTTTCCGCCGGACGCCACCGGCTGCACTGGCACAGGCTGGTCAGCCTGCCGGTCGTGTTCGCCGCCATGGTGCTGATCGGCGCCGCCTTCTCGATGCGCCCGCTCAGGATGGGCGGGCTCGGCGGCATGGCGCTGGGATGCGTGATGACCGGCTTTGGCTACTTCTTCCTGTCCGATCTGGCCCAGGCGCTGGGCGCGTCGGGTGCTGTCCCGGTCACGGTCGCGGCAAAGGCCAAAGCTGCGCAGAGTTTTTTGTTGAATTTGAT
>JBCCMW010000330.1:0-4513 GCA_039026175.1 Pseudomonadota bacterium | reverse complement strand
CGGCCCACCGCCCCGGCCCGCCGCCCCGGCCCACGGCGACGACCTAGCGCCTTCGCCCGCCGCCCTGGTCTACCGACTGGGCCCACGGCCCTTGCCCACCGTGCTAGGTCAGCCCCTTGACCTACCGCCTGGACCCACGGCGCTTGCCCACCGTGCTCGGTCAGCGCCCTGGTTCACGGCCCTGACCCACCGTGCTCGGTCAGCGCCTTGGCCCACGGCTCTGATCCACCGCCTGGGCCCGCTGCGCTGGCTTACCTCACTGGCGCGACGCGCTGGCCCGTTCTTGCCGCTCACGCCTCTGGCCCGGCGTCACCGGCCGCGGTACATCTCGCGCGGCCGGGGGGCGCGCGACCCGTCCGGCGCGCGCTGCCCTATTGCCGCCCACCGCGAGCTGCCGATGACCAGACTGGGGCCCATTGCCGCCACCCACGACGGGTCGATCCCGCCCAGCGACGGCACGCTGCCCGACGAGGCCGCCACAGCGGCCGTCGCCGCTGCGCTGGCGCCCCGGCTTGGCGCGGGCGACACCGTCGCGCTGTGGGGCGAACTGGGCGCGGGCAAGACCGCCTTCGCGCGCGCCCTGATCCGTGCGCGCCTGGGCGATGCGGCGGCCGAGGTCGCGTCGCCCTCCTACACCCTGGTCAACGTGTTCCCGACGGAACCGCCGCTCTGGCACGCCGATCTCTACCGTCTGGGCGGTGCGGACGAGGCAGCGGAGCTGGGCCTCGACGAGGCGTTCGGCCAGGCGATCCTGCTGCTGGAGTGGCCGGGCCGGCTGGGCCCGCTGCTGCCCGCGCGGCGGCTCGACGTGACCTTGGATTTCATCGCAGCGGGGGGCGAAGGGGAGCGAACGCTGGCCGTGCACCCCCGCGGCGCCTGGCCCGCGTTGGACGGCTGGCCGGGTCTCGACCGCTTCGCAGGCCCCGCATGACGGCGCCGCTGCCCCCGCACATCGCCGATTTCCTGGCCGCCCACGGCGCGGCAGGACGGCCGGTGCATCCACTGGCCGGCGACGCCTCGAAACGGCGCTATCTGCGCGTCGGGGGCGACGACGTTGGGGGCAATGGCGGGGGCCACGGTGGGGGCCACGGTGGGGGCAACGGGCGGGAAAGCCTGGTGTTGATGGACGCGCCCCGGCCCGACAACGAAAGCATGGCCGTTTTTGTGGCCGTCACCGACTGGCTGCGCGCGCGGGGCCTCTCAGCGCCGCGGGTCCTGGCCGCCGATCTCGACCGCGGCTTGCTGCTGCTCGAGGATCTGGGCGATCACCTCTTCGCCCGAGTGCTGGCGTCTGCCGGGGCCGACGAGCCCGCGCTCTATGCCGCCGCCGTCGACCTGCTGCCCGCCGTGGCGCTGGACGGCGCCGCCGCCGCCCCGGCCGGCTGCGGGTGCTACGATGCCGCGGCGCTGCTGGCCGAGGCGCGCCTGGCGACGGACTGGTACGCTCGCGGCGCCGGTGCCCCGCTGACGCCGGACGCGCTGGCCGAATACGATGCCCTGGTCGATGCCGCCATGGCCCCCTACGCCGGCGCGGCGCAGGTGCTGGTGCTCCGCGACTACCACGCCGAAAATCTGCTGTGGCTGCCGTCGCGGGCGGGCGAGGCGCGCGTGGGTCTGCTCGACTACCAGGACGCGCTGGTCGGGCACCCGGCCTACGATCTGGTCTCGCTGCTGGAAGACGCGCGCCGCGACGTGCCCCCCGCGCTGGCAGAGGCGATGCTGGCGCGCGCGACCGCACGGCTGGCGGTGGGCGAGCGGGCGGGTTTTCGCGCCGCGTACGCCGCGTTCGGCGCCCAGCGCAATCTCAAGATCGTGGGCATCTTCGCCCGCCTTGCGCTGCGCGACGGCAAGCCGCGGTATCTGGCGCTGATACCGCGGGTGTGGGGTCATCTGCAGGGCGATCTCGCGGCGCCGGGCCTGGCCCCGCTGGCCGCCTTCGTCGCGCGCTGGCTGCCCGCGCCGACGCCTCCGGTGCTGGCCGCCATCGCCGCCCGAGCGGCCCAGCCGGCATGAGCGCGCCGGCGGCCCCGATCTCGCGTGCGATGGTTCTGGCGGCGGGCCGCGGCACGCGCATGCGCCCGCTGACCGACAGCATGCCCAAGGCGCTGGTCCCCGTGGCCGGGCGCACCCTGGTCGATCGTGCGCTGGATCAGGTGGCGGCCGCGGGGATCGGCGAGGCGGTGGTGAACCTGCACCACTTGGCCGATGCGCTCGAGACGCATCTGGCCGCGCGCCCGGGTCCGCCGCGGCTGAGCTTTTCGGACGAGCGTGCGCGGCTGTTGGACACAGGCGGCGGCCTGCTGGCGGCGCGCCCGCTGTTGGGCGTAGCGCCCGCCGCCGCGCTGAACGCCGACGCGGTGTTCGCGGGGCCGCCGCCGCTGGCCACGCTGCTCGCCGCCTGGGCACGTGCGGCGCGCGGTACCTTGGCGCTGATGCTGCTGGTCCCCCGCGAGGCGGCCCACGGGTACACCCGCGCGGGCGATTTCTTTCTGGCCGCGGACGGGGCCGTACCGCAGCGGCGCGGGGCGGCGGCCACGGCGCCTTACGTCTATACCGGCGCACAGATCTTGCACCCCGCGGCGTTCGACGGGGTGGCCGAGGCCGTGCCGGGCACCGCCTTCTCGCTCAATCCGGTGTGGGACGCGGCGATCGCGGCCGGACGCCTGGCCGGCGTCGTCTATCCCGGCGCCTGGGCCGACGTGGGCACGCCCGCGGGCATCGCCGCGGCCGAGGCGATGCTGGCCGCGGCGGAGACCGGCGTATGAGCCTGTTCGTCCCCGCCTCGGGGCCGCGGGTCTATGCCCTGCCGCCCGGTTGCGACTATGCCGCGGCGTTTGCCGAGGGGCTGGGCCAGCGCCTGGCCGGTCAGCCGCCCGAGGCGGCGGCGCGCGTCGAGGTGCTGGTCGCCACCGCCCGCGCGCGCCAGGCGCTGGAGGCTGCGTGGGTCGCGGCGGCCGGCGGGCCGTGCCTGGTCCCGCGCCTGACGCTGATCGACGAATTGGCCGAGACGCCGCCGCCCGCGCTGGCGCCGCGCGATCCGGCGGACGCCCCGCCGGCTGTGGCCGGTGCCGGCGTCCGGCTGATGGCGCTGACCCGGCTGGTGGCTCGGTTCCTGGCCGCACGGGATGGGACAACGCCCCCCGCCGCCGCGCCCGCGCTGGCCGCAAGCCTGGCCGAGCTGATGGACCTGCTCGACGAGGAGGGCTGTGCGGCAGACCGTCTGGCCGGCGCCGTGCCGCCCGAGATGGCGCGCCACTGGGAGGACGCCTTTGCGTTTCTGCGCATCGCGGCCGAGGCCTGGCCGGCGCGGCGATACGAGCTGATGGGGGCGGCGCTGGACGGGGCTGCGGCGCGCGCCGCCTCGGTGGCGCGGCTGACCGCGGCCTGGGCCGGCGCGCCGCCCGAGGCGCCGGTGATCGTGGCGGGCTCGACCGGCTCGCGCGCGCCGACGGCGCGGCTGATGGCCGCCGTCGCCCGTCTGCCCCAGGGGGCGCTGGTGCTGCCGGGGCTGGACCGCGCGACACCCGCAGAGGTGTGGGCCGCGGCGGGCGAGGACCATCCCCTGGGCCCCTTCCGGCGCTTGCTCGAAACGCTGGGCCTGGCGCCCGGCGACATCGCGCCGTGGGTCGACCGGCCCTCGCCGCCCCGTCTGCGGCTGATGGGCGAGGCGCTGCGCCCCGCGCCGGTCACCGATGCCTGGGTGGGCGCGCGCGAGACGCTGGCGGCCCTGGCGCCCGAGGCGGTCGCGGGCATGGCTCTGGTCGAGGCGCCCAACCAGCGGGTCGAGGCCGCCGCCGTCGCGCTGATCGCCCGCCACGCGCTGCAGACCCCGGGGCGGCGGGTGGCGATCGTGGCGCGCGACGCGACGCTGGCCCGCCGGATCGCCGCCGAGCTGGGCCGCTTCGGCATCGACCCCGACGACAGCCTGGGCCGGCCGCTCGCCTCGACGCCCGCCGCGACGCTACTGTCGCTCGTCCTGGCGGTGGCGGTGCGGGCGGCGGCGGGGCGCGCGCCGGACCCGGTGACGCTGGCCGCGTTGCTGGCGCATCCGCTGGTGCGTCTGGGTCGCACGCGGGCCTGGCATCGTCGCCACGCCCGGCGATACGAACGCCTGGTGCTGCGCGACCGCACCGCCGGGGCTGCGCCGGGCGCGCTGGCTCCGGGCTGGCCGGCAACGGGTCGCGCGCCGGCCGATGCGGCCGAGGTCGCGTGGCTCGACGACCTGCACGCGGCGCTCGACGGTCTGGTCCGGGCGCTGGCGGCCGACGCGCCGGTCGCGGCGCTGGTGGCGGCCCACCGCGCGGCCGCCACCGCGCTGGCCCTGGGCCCCGATGACGATGCCCCGGGGGACCCCGAACCCCGCGACGGGGACGCCCCGGAGCACGCCGAACCCCGCGACGGGGACGCCCCGGGGCGCGCCGAACCCTGCGACGGGGACGCCCCGGGGCACGCCGGACCCCGCGACGGGGACGCCCCGGTGCGCGCCGGACCCCGCGACGGGGACGCCCCGGTG
>JBCCMW010000329.1:0-4518 GCA_039026175.1 Pseudomonadota bacterium | reverse complement strand
CGAGAACCGCCGCATCGCCGTCGCCCTCTCCACGGCCAGGCTCATGCCGGTGAAGACGCTGGAGAGCTTCGACTTCACCTTCCAGCCGTCGCTCGACCGCGAACGGGTGCTGGCGCTCGCCCAACTCGACTTCATCGCCCGCGCCGAGGTCGTCCACTTCCTCGGCCCGCCCGGCACCGGCAAGTCCCATCTCGCCACGGCCCTGGGCGTCGCCGCGGTCAAGGCCGGCCGCAGCGTCTACCGCTGCTCCCTCGCCGAGTTGATCGAGGCGCTCTCCAAAGCCGAGCGCGAAGGGCGCCTCACCGAGAAGCTCCGCTTCTACATGCGCGCGGCGCTCCTCATCGTCGATGAGATCGGCTATCTGCCGATCACGCCCGGCGGCGCCAACCTGTTCTTCCATCTGGTCAATGCACGCTACGAAAAGGGTGCGATGATCCTCACCTCGAACCGCGGCTTCGCCGAATGGGGCGAAGTCTTCGGCGACCCGGTCGTCGCCACAGCACTCCTCGACCGGCTCCTCCACCACGCCGTCGTCGTCCAGATCGAAGGCGCGAGCTACCGCCTCCGTGGACACGCCGATCTCATCCCGGAGCACGTCCGCGCCAACGCGCCGATCGCCCCGCCGCCCGCCCCGAAACGCCGCGGCCGCCCACCCAAGAACAGGAGCCCCGATCACTGCACCGGCTGATCACCGGACCCGACAAAGTGGGGAATTTTGGCCCGGCACTTCTGGGTAAATTTGGATCGGCATTGACAACGCCTATTGCTGTCTCGTTACTTGTCGATGCAGCCCGTTTCCGCAAGGTTCTGCAAAAGATACCGCAACCCTATCGGTACCATCATCGAGCGGGAGCGCAAAGACGGCTGCTCCGCTCGGCTCGCCCGGATCGCCGTTCGGCGGGCTGGAAAAACCGTCTGTCGCGAGAACCTGACCGTCGAACTGCGCTCTTTGGCAGTCGCTTGGATGGAAAAGCGCGAGAAGGATCTCGCGACGCCCGGTGCCATCGAAATCCTGCCCGGTGGAGAGACCCGTTGCCGCAAAGTGACCCTCGGCGACGCGATCAACAAACAGGTGGAACACAGGGCTCAGTTGCACAAGTCCGACGGGGAGGTTCATCTATTGGCCAGCATGGTAGCTGGGAGGTATCCGCCAGCGCCACCTCCCCACACTATGAACCCAGCAACTGGCCGGCCTGTGACGAAGCGCTCAAGCGCTGGGCCTCCCGGACCATCTGGTTCGATCCCGAGATAAGCTGGAGTACCGCGCCGACAAACAGGCGCGGGCGGCAGAGGACCTACAGCGAGGCCACCATCCACACGTGCCTTTCCGTATAGCTTCCGTGGCGCATGGCGCTCCACCTGACGCCCGGGTTCGTCGCGAGCTTGCTGCGCCTGGTCGGCCGCGACTGCAGGGTGCACGACTTCGGCACCCTGTCTGGCTGGCGGAAAACGCTGGCTCTGAACATCTCTTATCGCGGCGCCCAAGACCGGCTGCACCTGCTGATCGACAGCACCGGCATCAAAAAGGGCGAGGGCGAGTGGCATGCCCGAAAGCATGGCGGTCCCAGAACGCGCATTGGGCGCGAGATCCAGCTCGGGATTGATGAGGAAACGCTGGCGGTTCGGGCCGCGGGGGTCACCGGGAGCCACGGCGGCGATGCGCCCGCCCTGCTGGACCAGATCCCGGCGCACGAGCGCATTTTCAGCGTCACCGCCGACGGTGCCGACGACACCCGCACATGCCACGATGCCGTCGCCGACCGCGGTGCCTACGCTGTCATTGCGCAGCGTAAGGACGCCGACCCTGCAAGACCGTCACCGGCGGCGCGGTTGCACGACACGAGGCACTGCGGGCGTCGAAACACCACGGTCGGGCCCTCTGGCGATGATGGCGTGGGCACCACCGCGGAAGTCGTGCCGAGACGACGATGCAGTGCGTCACGTTGTTGGGGCAGCGGCTCGCGGCACGCGACGTCGATGGACAGGTCGCGGCGCTTCAGGTCCGCATCGCTCACCAGAACGGCTACGCTGTGCACGGGATGCCCGGCAGGGAAGCTGTGGGATAAGTCCCTGCGCGAAAAGGGAACCGCGGGCGTGAGCCGATGGGTGCGACGGGGCGTCGTGGCGCGAAACGGGGGGTGGCGGGGATCAGGGTTCGGCGCGGGCGCGGGACCAGAGGGCTTCGGTGGCGGTCTGGGCGTCGCGCATGATCGCGGTCTCGTCGGCGCGCGTTGCACGGCCGTCCTCCACCACCATCCGGCCGTCGACCATCACGTGCGCCACGTCACGCCCGTGCCCGAGATGCACGATGTTGCCCAGCGCGTCGATCATCGGTGTGAAGTGGGGGCGGCGGGCATCGATCATTACCAAATCGGCCTTCATGCCCGGCGCCAATCGGCCGATTTGGCCATCGAGGTCCATCGCCCTGGCGCCGTTGACGGTGGCCATGGCCAGCATGTCCTCGGGCTGCCAGTCCTCGCCGATCCGCCCGGCCTGCAGCCGCCCGATGCAGAGCGCCCAGCGCATCAGCTCGACCATGTCGCCGTGCATGTTGTCGGTCGAGAGACAAAGGTTGGCGCCGGCCGCGCGGAGCTTGAGCGTGGGCGCCATGGTCCCACCCGTCGCGTTGCCCTTGGGGATATGGGCGACGTGGATGCCGGCGCGACCGGCGCGGGCGATATCGTCCTCGGTCATAAAGATGCAATGCGCGCCGATCAGCCGGTTCGACAAAAGACCGACGTCGTCCAGCAGTTCGGCCGGTGTCAGACCGTCGCGCGCGGCGATGCGCTCGACCTCGATCCGGCTCTGGGCAAGGTGGGTGGTGACCATCATGCCGGTCGCGTCTCGGGCCGCGCGGATCTGGTGCAGGAAGTCGGTCGAACAGGTGTCGGGCGCGTGGGCGGCGAGCTGCACGCTGAGCCGGCCGTCCATGGCGCCGTGCCAGCGCTGGTGCAGCGCCATCGCCTGGTCCAGCGTGCGGCGGCCGATGGCCGGGTCGTACTCCCAGCGGCCGCGGCTGACGCCGGAGAAGTCGACATCGTGGATGCGCCCGCAGCCCGCGACGCGCAGCCCGAGCGCACCCATCGCAGGCAGCGTCAGGTGTTGGTGGACGTAGGTGTCGTTGATGAGCGTCGAGCCGAACTTCATCGCCTCGAGCGCGCCGAGGCGGGCGAGCGCGACGGCTTCCTCCTCGGTGACCATGTGGCCCTGCGGGACGCCCGGGGTGTAGGCGGGCGCAAAACCCATGTCCTCGGCCACGCCGCGCACCATGGTCAGGATCGCGTGGACGTGGATGTTCACGAGGCCCGGCAACACGACGAAGCCTCGGCCGTCGATCACCCGAGCGGCCGGGGGCGGCGGGCCATCGGCCGCGGCGACCGACAGCAGGCGATCGCCGGCGACCGCGATGCGACCGTCAGCGATCTCGGGCTGCGCGGGGTCGGCGGTGAGGACATGCGCGCCCTCGATCAGGATGTCGACCGCGGTTCCGGCCTCGGTCATGCCAGGCTCTCGCGGTCGGGCAGCAGATGGCGCAGAAACCGGCGCGTCGCCTCTGCGCGGGGTGCTGTGAAGATCTCGGCCGGCGGGCCCTCCTCCAGTATCGTGCCGCCTTCCATAAAGATCACGCGGTCGGCGGCGTCGGCGGCAAAGCGCATCTCGTGGGTGACGATCATCATCGTCATGCCGCCGTCCGACAGCGCGCGCATGACGTCCAGCACCTCCTGCACCAGTTCCGGATCCAGCGCCGAGGTCGGCTCGTCGAACAGCATGATCTCGGGCTGCATGGCCAGAGCGCGGGCGATGGCCACGCGCTGCTGCTGCCCGCCCGAGAGCTGGGAGGGGCGCTTGTCCATGTGGTCGGCCAGCTTAACGCGGACGAGCTCGCGTTCGGCCAGCGCGCGGGCCTCGGCGCGCGACAGACCGCGCACCTTCTCGGGCCCGATGCTGACGTTGCGCCGGGCCGTCAGGTGCGGGAACAGGTTGAAGCGCTGAAAGACGAAGCCGAACTTCTGGCGCTGCTTGGCGATGGCTGCCTCGCTGTCGGCGCGCCATGTGCCGCCGGGGCCATCGTAGGCGCCGCCGACCGTCTCGCCGTCGATCCAGACCGTGCCGCCGTTCGGCTCCTCCAGCCGGTTCAGGCACCGCAGCAGCGTCGTCTTGCCCGAGCCCGAGGCGCCGATCACCACAACCGTCTCGCCCCGCGCGACGTCCAGATCAACGCCGCGCAGCACCGTCGTCTTGCCAAAGCGCTTTTCCAAGCCCTGGATGCGCAGCAGCGGGAAGTCGCTCACCATGCCGGCAGCCTCCGCTCGATCCAGCGCGACAGCCAGCTCAGCAGCTTGATCATCACATAGTAATAGAGCGCTAGCAGCGTATAGATCTCGAAGGGTACGAAGTGGATTGAAATGATTGCCTGCCCAGCGCGCGTCAATTCATAGACGGAGATCACCGACAGCAGCGACGAATTTTTGACCAGGCTGATCATCTCGTTGGTCAGCGGCGGCACCATTTGGCGAT
>JBCCMW010000328.1:0-4521 GCA_039026175.1 Pseudomonadota bacterium | reverse complement strand
GCCGTCGCCGGCGCCGGGCGCCGGATCGCCCCCGCCCCCCCCCGCGCACCCCGCGCCCCCCGCAGGGCCGCCACCCCCCCCCCCACCGTCAGCACCGGGCGGCGGCGGGGGGCGCCGGCCCCATCCGGCCGGGGGTCGACGGCGGCGTGCTCGATGTCGATGCCGGTGGCGACGACGCTGACGCGCATCCGGCCGTCCATCTCGGGATCGATGGCCGAGCCGAACTTGATCAGCGCGTTGGCGTCGACCTCGTCCTTGATGCGATTGGCCGCCTCGTCCATCTCGAACAGCGTCAGGTCGTAGCCGCCGGTGATGTTGATCAGCACGCCGCGCGCGCCCTTGAGGCTGACCTCGTCCAACAGCGGGTTGGCGATCGCCTTTTCGGCCGCGTCGATGGCGCGGGTGTCGCCCTCGGCCTCGCCCGTGCCCATCATCGCCTTGCCCATCTCCTCCATGACGGAGCGGACGTCGGCGAAGTCCAGGTTGATCATGCCGGGGCGGACCATCAGGTCGGTGACGCCCTGCACGCCCTGGTACAGCACATCGTCGGCCAGCTGGAACGCTTCCACGAAGGTCGTCCGCTCGCTGGCGACCTGGAACAGGTTCTGGTTCGGGATCACAATCAGCGTGTCGACGAACTGCTGCATCTCGCCGACGCCGTCTTCGGCCAGTTGCATGCGGCGCGCGCCCTCGAACTGGAACGGCTTGGTCACCACACCGACGGTCAGGATGCCCATCTCACGCGCCACGCGGGCCACGACCGGGGCGGCGCCGGTGCCGGTGCCCCCGCCCATGCCGCCCGTGATAAAGCACATGTGGCAGCCTTCGAGGTTCTTGGCGATCTCGTCGTGACTCTCCTCGGCCGCGCGCTGGCCGACCTCGGGCTTGGAGCCGGCGCCCAGGCCGCGGGTGACGCCCGAGCCTAGCTGGATGCGCCGCTCGGCCCGGCTGTTGCCCAACGCCTGGGCGTCGGTGTTGGCGGCGATGAACTCGACCCCCTGCAGGTCCTTCTCGATCATGTTGTTGATCGCGTTGCCGCCGGCACCGCCCACCCCGAAGACGGTGATGCGGGCCCGCAGGTCGTGGTCGCCCACGTCCATCAGCTTGAGTCCCATCGTCTGCCTTTCTGCTCTCTGCCCGGGCGGTCGGCCTGCCGTTCCGGCGGTGCCGCGACGCTTGACGCGCCTTGTGCCACCCAAGCGCCTCAACGCTCGATTTTGTTATCTCGTCAAAATCTAGCCGAATCGTCGGCCACCGTCACGATGATTCACCAACTGGTTTTGATCCAACGCACCAGCTCGACCGCGCGCCCCTGCACCGACCACGGCCTCGGCGCCTCGAAATCCCAGACCTCGTCGTGCGGGCGCATGGCATAGACCGCCAGCCCCACGGCCGTGGCCTTGTCGGGCGACGAGACCGAGGCCGGCAGGCCCGCGATGCGCATCGGCCGACCCAGTCGAGGCCGGCGGCCCATCAGCCGGGTGGTCAGCTCGTCGATCCCCGGCATCAGGCAGGCCTGGCCGGTCAGCACGACGGCGCAGCCCGGCATGTGGGTCACGCCTAGCTCGACCATCCGCGCACGGAGCAGGCGCAGCGTCTCCTCGACCCTGGGGCGCACGACGCCGATCAGCATGCCGCGGGTGATCTGGCGGATCTCGGGGCCCTCTTCCTCGCCGCGGCGGGGGGCGTCGATCACCTCGCGGTCGTCGGCGCCGGTGGGGATGACGCCGCCGTGGCGGCATTTCAGCGTCTCGGCCGCGGGCCAGGCCATTTCCAGGCCCGCCGCGATGTCGGCGGTCACGTGGGCGCCGCCGAAGCGCACGCCATCCACGCACACCAGGTGGTCGCGGAGGAACACCGCAAAGGCGGTCGAGCCCGCGCCCATGTCCAGCGCGACGGCGCCGGTGCGCTGTTCGTCCTCGACCAACGCGGCCAGGCCCGCGGCGTAGGGCGCGCTCACCACCCCGGCGAGGTCCAGGTCGCAGGCGCGGATGCAGGCCATCAGGTTGGCCAGCGGGCGCTGGTCCACCGCCACCACGTGCACCGCGACCGACAGGCGCCGCCCCATCATGCCGCGCGGGTCGGTGATGCCGGTCTGGTGGTCGACCGCGATCTCGACGGGCTGGGCGTGCAGCACGGTGCGCCCCTCGCCGATGGGCGGGTCCGGCGCCTCGGCCAGCGCGCGGCCGATGTCGCGCTCGGTCACCACGCCGGTCTCGGTCTCGACCTCGGCCACGGTCGAGAAGCTGCGCGCGCGCCCGCCGGAGAAGCTGACGATTACCTGGTCGACGCGCTCGACCTTGGGGGCGGCCATGTTCTCGGCCGTCAACAGGGCGTGGCGGATGCAGCGCGCGGCCTCGTCCATGTCGACGATCTCGCCGCGGCGGATGCCGTGGGCCTGCACGTACGAAGCGCCGACGACCTCGACCGCGCCGAATTTCGAGGGGCCCAGCCGGTCGGACAGCTTGCTCAGCGCCGTTGCACCCAGCTTCAGCCGCTCGCCGTCCAGCTTGAGGATCAGGCACATGATCTTGGACGATCCGACGTCGATCACGCCGATCCGGCCGCGGCGCACGGCCAGGTCCAGCCGCCCGCGCATGCCGCGCCAGATGTCGAGCGCCTGCAGGTTCATGGCCGCGTCTCTGAGTCGCCGGCGGTGGCCGCGAGCCTGCGCTCGGCCTCGCGGGCATCCAGCGCGCGGCGCGCCTGCAGCCGCGCGGCCGCCGCCGCGCTCAGCCGCAGCGTCGGCCGCCCGGCCAGGCGCAGGTCGACGGCCACCAGGTCGCGCTCCAGCAGCCGGGTGCCATAGTGTACGGCCAGCACCCGGGCCAGCGCGGTGGGCGCGCCCTCTTCGGGCAGCATGATGCGCACATCTCCCTCGCCGGGCAGGCCGCGGGGCTCGGCCGGCGCCAGCACGATGTCCCAGCGCCGCTCGCCGACACGCACCAGCGCGCGAATGCGGCCGGCGACGGCAGGCTCGGGCGCGGCCAGCAGCGCCAGCGCCTCGGCCACCGCGCGTTCGGCCCCGGCGCAGATCAGCAGCGGCAAATCGGGGCGGTCGGCCCGCCGGGCGACGGCGGCGACCTCGGCCCCGTCGGCGGCCAGCGTCTTCATCGCCCCATCCCCGTCGCGCCACAGCACCGCGGCGCGGCGCGGCACGACCTCGACCATCAGCACGCCGGCCGGATCGACGCGCAGCCGGGCAGAGGCGACGGCGCCGATCCCCTCGACCCGGGCGCGCAGCACCTCAAGATCGACCCCCAGGGCCGACTGCCCCTGGGGCAGGCCGATGGCCTGCTGTATCCGCGCCTTCAGCGCCGGGGGCGCGCCCTCGATCACCATGCCCTGTAGCCGGAAGGCCGGCATGTCGTGCACCTGCTGCCAGGCATGGGCGACGCGGGTCCTGGCGGCCTGGTGCAAGCGCGCGTCGCTGAGTACCTGCCAGGCCGCGAGCGCCGCCAGCCCGACCGGCAGCCACAGCGTGATCATCCGTCGGGTGGCCGGCTGGGCCCAGGCGCGGCGCAGCCGGAACGCCAGGCGCGAGGGACCCGGCTGCCGCCGCCCAGCCCCCAGCCGCGCCAACGCTGCCGCAGGGGCCGCCACAGGGGACGCCGCGGGGGCCGCCGCAGGGGACGCCGCAGGGGCCGCCACAGGGGACGCCGCAGGGGCAGGCGTCGAGCCCGGTGCCGCGCCGTCGCTCATCGTCCGCATGACGCGTCCTCGACCAGCCAGGCGCAAAGCTCGGGGAACGAGATCCCGACATGGGCAGCCTGCTCGGGCGCCAGCGACGTGGGCGTCATCCCGGGTTGGGTGTTCGTCTCGAGCACCACCAGGCCCGCCAGGCCCGCGCGGTCGTCCCAGCGAAAGTCAGTGCGCGTCAGCCCCCGGCAGCCCAGCGCCCGGTGCGCCGCTAGCGCATGCGCCATGCAGGCCTCGGCGATCTCGGCAGGCACGTCGGCCGGCACCTCGTGGCGCGAGCCGCCCGCGGCATACTTGGCGTGGTAGTCGTACCAACCGTCCGAGATGATGTCGGTCACCGCCAGGGGCCGCTCGCCCATCACCGAACAGGTAAGCTCGCGCCCCGCCACATAACGCTCGACCAGCAGGCGCTCGGGCGCCTCGGCGCCCAGGCGCGCAGGCCTGTTGGCACCCTCGGGCACAATGACGACGCCCAGGGACGAGCCTTCGTTCACCGGCTTCACCACGTAGGGCGGCTCGAACGGGTGCGCGGCCTCGATGGCCTCGCGCGCCAGCACCGCGCCCACCGCCAGCGGCAGGCCGTGGGCTGCGAACACCTGCTTGGCCCGCGCCTTGTCCATCGCCAGCGCCGAGGCGAGCACGCCCGAATGGGTGTAGGGCAGGCCCAGCCATTCCAGCATGCCCTGCACGGCGCCGTCCTCGCCCCACCGGCCGTGCAGCGCGTTGAACACCACGTCCGGGCGCAGCTCGATCAGGCGGGCGGCAAGGTCGCGCCCGGCGTCGATGGCCTCAACGGTGTAACCCGCGCCCTGCAGCGCCGCG
>JBCCMW010000327.1:0-4530 GCA_039026175.1 Pseudomonadota bacterium | reverse complement strand
TGTTGATCAACACCGCCGGCGGGCTGACCGGCGGCGACGTTATGCGCGCCGATCTCACCGTCGACGGCGGCGCGGCGGCGTTCACGACCCAGGCGGCGGAGAAGCTCTACCGCGCCAGCGCCGGCGTGGCGGAGGTCGCGACGACCCTGAGCGTCGCCGCGGGCGCGCAGGCCGTGGTCGCGCTGGGCGGTGGCGCGGCGATCGACCTTGCAAAGGCCGTCGCCGGGCTCGCACCCGCGACCCGCCCGATGCTGGACCACCTGGAAGTCGTGGGCGGCGGTCTGCCGCTCGAAGCCGAGCCGCTGCCCGTCGTCGCGCTGCCCACCACCGCCGGCACGGGCGCCGAAGTGACCCGCAACGCGGTCATCGGCGTGCCGGCGCATAGGCGCAAGGTCAGCCTGCGCGACCCCCGGCTGATGCCGCGGCTGGCCATCGTGGACCCCGCGCTGAGCAGTGGAGCGCCGCGGGCGGTGACGCTGGCTTCGGGGCTGGATGCGGTGACGCAGGTCATCGAGCCCTATCTATCGGCCCGCGCCACGGCGATGACCGACGCGCTGGTGGCGCCGGCGATCCCGCTTGGGCTGTCGGCGCTGGTGCGGCTGATGCGGGGCGAGGACCGTTCGGCGCGCGAGGCGATGGCCTATGTCGGCCTGGTCGGCGGGCTGGCGCTGTCGAACGCCGGTCTCGGCGCGGTGCACGGGTTTGCCGGCGTGCTGGGCGGGCGCACCGGGGCGGCACACGGGGCGATCTGCGGGCGGCTGCTGCCCTTCGTGCTGGCGATGAACGAACGGTTGACCGCAGAGGCCGTCGGCGACGCCTCCACACGGGTCTCGACATCGGCTTCGGCACGGGCCTCGGCACGGGCGGCAGCGCGGCTGCCGGCGGTGCGCGCGGCACTGGCCGGGGCGCTCGGCTGTGCGCCGGGGGCGGCGTTTACGACGCTGGCGGCCTGGGCGCGGGACCAGGGGCTCGCGAGCCTGGCTGCCATGGGCCACGCTCGGCGCGCGAGCGCAACCGGCGGCGACGGCGATCCGCTGGGCGAGGACAGGGCGGTGGCCGAGGCGTCGCTGGCCGCCTCGTCGATGAAGGCCAACCCGGTGGCGCTGGGCGTCGAGGATCTGATGGCGGTGCTGGCGACCGAGCGGGCCGAGGCCGAGGGAGGCAGCCCATGACTGCGCGTTTCGAGGCGGCGCCGGGCGGGGCGGTCACGCTGCGGTCGGGCCTGGTGATGCCGCGGCTGGGGCTCGGCACCTGGCGGATGGGCGAGACGCCGGCCCGGCGGGGCGAAGAGATCCGGGCGGTGCACCGGGCGCTGGACGGCGGCATCGCCCATATCGACACGGCCGAGATGTACGGCGAGGGCGAAACCGAGGCGCTGCTGGGCGAGGCGCTGGCCAGCCGGCCCCGCGACGGGCTGTTCCTGGTCTCCAAGGTCTATCCCTGGAACGCGGGCGGGCGGGCGATGGTCGAGGCCTGCGAGGCATCGCTGCGGCGGCTCAGGACCGACTATCTGGACCTCTATCTGTTGCACTGGCCCGGCAGCATCGCGTTCGAGGCGACGTTGGCGGCGGCCGAAACGCTGCTGGCGGCCGGCAAGATCCGCGCGTTTGGCGTGAGCAACGTGGACGTCGGGCTGCTGGGCCGGCTCGCCGAGGCGGGACTGGCGGACCGGATCGACGCCAATCAGGTGATGCACAACCCCAGCCGGCGCGGCGTGGAGTTCGATCTCTACCCGGCGATGGCGACGCTGGGCATACAGGCGGTGGCCTATACGCCGCTGGAGCCGGCGCGGTTGGGCCGCAATCGGGCTTTTGCAGCCGTGGCCGAGGCGGAGGGGCTGAGCCCTGCGCAGCTGGCCCTCACCTGGCATCTGACCGCCGGGCGCGCGGTGCCGATCCCCAAGGCCGGGCAGGCGGCGCATGTCGACGCGCTGCTGGCGGCCGCGGCGCGGCGGCTGGCGCCCGACGCGATGGCGGCGATCGACGCGGCCTGCCCGCCACCCCGGCGCGCGCAGCCGCTGGACATCATCTGAACGGTGCGACGAGGCCGGCGGAGACGCCCGCGCCTAGCCGAGCGGCGGGCGGCCCCGGTTTCGGCCCGGGTCCTGGCCCCGGTCCCGCCGCCCGCGCCTTGTCACGCTCACGGAGGCGCCCGCGCCCACGCCTCGTTACGCTGCCGCTTGCGCCCGCGCCCGCGCCCTCCCACGTCAGTCTTGCCAGCAATCCATGAACATTCGTAGAACACGTGAGGTGCACCCAGCAACGGTCGCGGGGCGCCACCGGGCATGCGATCGAGCGTAGGCTAGTGGAGGGCGCCTTGGGCAGCACGCGTGTCGGTCGGGCGGCGGTACGTCGGCGCGTGGCGCGACGCGCCGAAGCTGGGCGGTCCGGGGCCTCGACCGGAGGCGCATGAGCGGCGCCACGCTGGGGTCGCGCTTAGGACGCGCGGGGGGATCTTCGGGGCGCGTACGGGGCGCGTACGGGGCGCGTTGGGGGGGGGGCGCTCTGGTGCCATCGAGAGTTCGGCAGTCCGGGTGCGGCGGTGGCAAGGTCGGGCCGGGTTGGCAGGGAGAACGCGGAGATGACGGGGTTTCGGTTCCTCCACGCCTCGGACCTGCACCTGGGTAAGGCCTTCGCGCGCTATCCCGAACCGGCACGGGGACGGCTGGTGGACGCGCGGCACGGCGCCATCGCCCGACTGACCGACGCGGCGCGGGCGCGGGACATCGGCCATGTCCTGCTGGCCGGCGACACGTTCGACAGCGAGACGCCGTCAGAGCGTGTCGTGCGCCAGGCACTGGACGCGTTCGCGGCGGCGGACGGGCTGGTCTGGTGGCTCCTGCCCGGCAATCACGACAGCTTGGCCGCCGAGGCGCTGTGGGACCGGCTGCGCGGTGCCCTGCCCGGCAATGTGCGGCTGGCCGACCGGCCGGCGCCGGCGGCGCTGGCGCCCGGGGTCGCGCTGTTGCCCGCGCCGGTGCCGCGGCGCCAGCCGGGGCGCGACCCGACGGCGTGGATGGACGCGGCCGCCACGCCGGCGGACACCCGGCGCCTGGGTCTCGCCCACGGCCCGGTTGTCGACTTCAGCACAGCGGCCGAGGCGCCCGGCACGATCGCCCCCGACCGGCCGCGCCGCGCGGGGCTTGCCTATCTGGCGCTCGGCGACTGGCACGGCGCGCTGACGGTCGGGCCGGCCGCGGCGTACAGCGGCGCGCCCGAACGCGATGGGTTCCGCCACGCCGGGCGGGGCACCTGTCTGGCCGTCACGCTGCGGGGCGAGGGCGCGGCACCCGAGATCGAGACGGTTCGGACCGGCGTCTTCGACTGGGCCGAGATCGCGCTGACGCTGACGCCGGGCGACGCTGCGGCGGCGCTGGTGACCACGGCGCTGGAGGGCGGGGCGGCGCGGCGCGACCGCCTGCGGCGCCTCACGCTCGGCGGTCGGGTCGGCATGGCTGCGCGCCGGGCGATGGCGGCGGCGGTGGACAAGGCCGCACCGGCCTTCTGTCATCTGGAGAGCGACTGGCAGGATCTGTCGACCGACCGCGCGCCCGAGGATCTGGATGCGATCGCAGCCGCCGGGGCGCTCCGCGCCGCAGCCGAGGCGCTGGCGGCCGAGGCCGACGACGACCCGGACGGCGAGACCCGCGCCGTTGCCGCTGCGGCCCTGAACCGGCTCTACGGCATGGTCGCGGCCGAGGGCGCGGACGCGGCGGCGGCTGGCGAGGGATGAGGCTCGTCTCGCTCCGCCTTGCCAATGTGCGCCAGTTCGCGGACCCGGTGCGCATCGACGGTATCGCGCCCGGGCTGAACGTGCTGGCAGCCCCCAACGAGCACGGCAAGTCGACCGTGTTCGACGCGCTCTACGCCCTGTTCTTCCGCCGCCACGGGCAGTGGGACGCGCAGGTGCGGGCGCTGCAGCCCTATGCCGGCGGCCAGCCCCAGATCGGGGTCGAGATCGAGCGCGATGGCGTGCGCTGGCGGGTCGAGAAGAGCTTCAGGCGCGGTGCGGGCTCGGCGCGGCTGTACCGCGAGGGCCGGCTGACAGCGCAGGCCGACGAGGCCGAGGCCTGGATTGCCGAGGCGATGAAGGGGCCCGAGGACGGCGGGCCCGCGGGCCTCTTGTGGGTGCGCCAGGGCGAGACGGGACTGGACGGCAGGGACGAGAAGGCACGCGCGGCGCGGCGCGACCTGATGACCTCGGTCACCCGCGAGGTGGCGTCGATGACCGGCGGGCGGCGGCTGGAGGCCGCGCGGCGACAGCTTCGCCAGGAGCTGGGTGTGCTATTGACCGAAACGGGGCGGCCCAAGACCGGCGGGCCGCTGCGCACGGCGCTGGACGAGGCCGCGGCGCTGGGGGCCGAACGCGACGCGATGGCCGAGCGCGGGCGCAGGCTGGCGGGCGAGATCGCACGGCGCTCGGCGCTGCGGCGCGAGTTGGCGGCTCTGGAAGAGCCCGAGGCCGATGCAGCGCGGCGCGCCCGGCTGAGCGCGGCCGAGGCCGCGGCGCACGAGGCCGAGGCCCATGCCG
>JBCCMW010000326.1:0-4551 GCA_039026175.1 Pseudomonadota bacterium | reverse complement strand
GGGCCCCCCGGCCAGCGACGCGGCCACGGCCGGGTCGTCCAGCCCGAACCAGCGCGGCCGCCCGGGTGCCGGGGCGGCGGGGTCGATGGCGATGACCTCCAGGTACGCGGGCACCGGCGCGCCGTCCGCCGCCGGGGCCGCGTCCAGGCGCCAGAGAGCATTGTGCGTGCCCATCGCCGCGTGGGCGCCATAGCCGCCCGGGGCGACGCCCAGGCGCGTCTGGATAGCCGCCACGCCCCGGGCCAAGTCCGCAGCACCGATCACTAGATGGTCGAACCGGGCGGGCGCCGGCGCCACGTGCCCGCTCAGCCGCTCAGCCGCCGAACAGGCGGTTGACGAAGCCGCCGCGCTTGGCCGCGCCGCGCTTCGGCGTCAGCGTCTCGGCATCGTGGATCGAAGACGGCAGCACCAGCACCGCGGCGCGCTGGCTGGCGCGCAGGAACCGGTCGGCCAGGCGCAGCGTCGCACTCTCGTTCATCTTGGGATGCACGACGCTGGCGCGATCCTCGAACGCCTGGCCGTCCAGCAGCTTGCCCACCAGCTCGCGCACCAGCGCCTCGGCGGCGGGCTTGGCCACCGGGGCGGGCGAGAGTTCGACCTCGCGGCCGACGAAGCGGCGCAGCCCGAACGTCGTCATCGCCAAGTTGTCGCCGCCGCCCGCGCGCTGGCCGCGGATCTCGGCCGTCGAGACCCACAAGTCGCGCGGCGGGTCGCCGGCCATCACCCGCTCGGCCGCCTTGTGCAGCACCTCGCACGGCACCAGCCGCCACGAGGCCCGCCAGAACGCGGCGAGCGAGGGCGAGGCGGCCGCGACGACCGAGGCAACCAAGGTGACGGCCGCGGCATACCCCTCGGCCAGCTCCACCGACGGATCGCCGCCCACATGGGTGGTCGGCGGCTCGTGCGCGGGATCGTCCTCGCCCGGCGCGGGCTCCATCTGCGGTGCCGTGGCCGACAACAGCACATAGGCAAGCTGCATCTCGACCAGCGCATCCACGTCCGCCGTCTCGGTCAGCCGGATCGGCGGATAGAACTGCTCGGGCGGGTACGGCGCGTTCACCACCGTCATCGTCACCTCGGCACCGTCGACCAGCAGCCGATAGGGCAGCCCTGCCTCCGGATCGCCGGCCTCGCCGGTAAAGGGCGCCAGGGCCGGGTAGCGGGCGTCGAGCGTGGCACAGAACGCCTCGACCGTCGGCTTCCAGCCGCCGCGCAACAGCACGAAGCACTCGATCTGGTTCGCCATCCGGGACCCCCCTGCCCGCTCTTGCCGGCGACCTAGCGCGATTTCGCCGACCGCACCATGCCCCAAGCGCAGAGGCGGCCCTGTCCCGCCGTGGGCCCGTCCCGCCGTGGGCCCGTCCCGCCGTGGGCCCGTCCCGCCGTGGGGCGGCCCGGCCGTGGGACGGCCGCGGCTCAGGCCCCGCCGTCGCGCCGGGCCAACAGCTTCAGCCGCAGCGCATTCAGCTTGATGAACCCCGCGGCGTCCTGCTGGTCGTAGGCGCCGGCGTCATCCTCGAACGTCACGTGCGCCTCGGAATAGAGCGAGCGATCCGAGCGCCGGCCGATCACGCTGGCCTGGCCCTTGTAGAGCTTCAGCCGAACGGTCCCGGTCACCTGGGCCTGGCTCGCGTCGATGGCGGCCTGCAGCATCCGCCGCTCGGGGCTGAACCAGTAGCCGTTGTAGATGAGCTCGGCGTAGCGCGGCATCAGCTCGTCCTTGAGGTGCATGGCCCCCCGGTCCAGCGTGATGCTCTCGATCCCCCGGTGGGCCGCCAGCCAGACGGTGCCGCCCGGGGTCTCGTAGATGCCGCGGGACTTCATGCCGACGTACCGGCTCTCGACCAGGTCCAGCCGGCCGATGCCGTGGGCGCCCGCGATCCGGTTCAGCCGGGCCAAGAACGCGGCGGGGCTGAGCGCCTCGCCGTCGATCGATACGGGGTCGCCGGCCTCGAACCCGATCTCCAGGATCTGGGGCGTGTCGGGGGCGGCCTCGGGATCGACGGTGCGCTGGTAGACATAGTCGGGCGCGGCCTGGGCGGGGTCCTCCAGCACCTTGCCCTCGGACGAGGTGTGCAGCAGGTTGGCGTCCACCGAGAACGGCGCCTCGCCGCGCTTGTCGGTCGGGACCTCGACCTGATGCGCCTCGGCCCATTCGATCAGCTTAGTGCGGCTCGTCAGGTCCCACTCGCGCCAGGGGGCGATTACCTCGACCCCGGGATCCAGCGCATAGGCCGCCAGCTCGAAGCGCACCTGATCGTTGCCCTTGCCGGTGGCGCCGTGGGCGATGGCGTCCGCGTCCTCGGCCCGGGCGATCTCGACCAGCCGCTTGGCGATCAGCGGCCGCGCGATCGAGGTGCCCAGCAGGTACTGGCCTTCGTAGACCGCGTTTGCCCGGAACATCGGGCAGACGAAATCGCGCACGAATTCCTCGCGCAGGTCCTCGATGTAGATGCCGGTGGCGCCCATCGCCTCGGCCCGGCGGCGAGCGGGCTCCAGCTCCTCGCCCTGGCCAAGATCGGCGGTGAAGGTGATGACGTCGCAGTCTTTCTCGGACTGCAGCCACTTCAGGATGATCGTCGTGTCGAGCCCGCCGGAGTAGGCGAGCACCACCTTCTTGCGGCTGGACATGGGCGCTTCTCCGACCGTCGCGGCGGGGGTGTGGGATCGGGGGCGGGCCTACGCCATCGCCTGGCGTCCGACAACCCCGCAGGTCGGCGGGAATACTCCGGCCACTGGCGCGTTGTAGGGGCATGCGCCGGTCGTCCGCGGCCGGCCAGACATGGCCTTGACCGAGCACCGAGCCATTCACCGAGGGAGAGACGGATGAAACACTTCAAGCGCTTGCGCCACGGCATCGATCCCACGCCCTTCCTGGCCGAAATCGCGGGCGTCGACGGCGCCTGGGCCGCCGCCACCGGGCGCCAGAGCAAAATCGCCGTCCAGCGCGAGGCGCTGGCGATCCCGCTGCGCGGCCTGCGCAAGTCCGCCATCGCTGGGCGCAAACGGCGCGACGTGCACGAGAGCCGCTGGACCGGCACCTCGGCCGAGTACCCGCTGGCCCGGGCGTTCCTGATCGAGACCGCGGTGGCCGAGGCGTGCGAGCTCGGCCGCGCCAAGATCGTGTGCCTGCCCGCGGGCCGGCGCGTCTACCCGCACATCGACCGGGGCGAGTATTACCGCGTGCGCGGGCGCTACCACTTCGTCCTGCGCTCGGGCGCCGGGTCGTGGATGAAGGCGGGCGACGAGGAGGTGCGCATGCGCGAGGGCGAGCTCTGGTGGTTCGACAACAACGCGATGCACGAGGCCGCAAACGACGGCGAGGAGGACCGCATCCACATGATCTTCGACATGCTGCCGCTGGCCGACCGCGCCGCCGTCTACGGCACCGCCGCCTGACGCCGGCCCCGCGCCACATCGGCGCACAGCGGTAGGCCGAGGCGCACCCTACGTCCTCTGCCCCTATCGCTGTCGCGCTCGCTGGGCGGCGGGTCGGGCGGGGGCACCGTAGGGTGCGTGCCAACGTACAGCGGTACCGGTCCCGCGGTTCGCCCGCCCCCGCCCGGCGCGGCCTCGGCGTGGGCGCGAGCATGGGTGCGCGGCGATGTGCCCTCACCCATCCTCGCCGGGACAGAGCGTGGTGGGACCCACGCCCCCTGCCCCGTCGACCGGCGCGCCGGGCGTGGCGTTGGCCAGCAGCCACGCCGCCACGTCGGCCCAGACCCGCGGGGCCTGGCAGTCGCGGAACAGCAGGTGCCAGCCTTCGGCGTATTCGACGGTGCGGCGCGGACCCTCGACCCGGGCAAAGCGCGCGCGCGCCCGGCCCGCCGGCACGATCTCGTCGCGCGCGCCCAGCAGCAGGAGCGCCGGCCCCTCGGCCCGATCCGCCGCCGCCGCGGCCCGGTCCAGCACCCGCACCAGGCCGAGGATCTCGCGCGCCGAGGGGGCGCCCAGGTACGCGGGGTCTTGGCCGAGCGCGCGCAGGGCCTCGATATTGTCCGAGGCCTGGATCTCGACCAGCCCATCGCCGGTGAACCGTCGGTCCGGCACCGTGGCGGCCGCCAGCCAGGCTGCGATGCGCTGCATCGGGTTCAGCGTCGCCCCGCCCCAGATCGCGGGCGCCACCAGCACCAGCGCGTCGGGTTGCACCGCCGGCGCTGCCGCCAATGCGACGCCGCCGCCCATGGAATGGCCGAGCAGCGCCAGCGGCACGCCCGGGTGACGCGCGCGGAGGGTCTCGGCAAACGCAATGGCGTCGGCCACCAGCGCGTCGGCCCCCGGCCAGGCGCCGCGCGTCGGCCCGCGCCCGAAGCCGCGCTGGTCGGGGGCATAGACAGTGATGCCGGCCGCAGCCCAGGCGGGCCCGGGCCCCGCATAGGTCGAAAGGCCGTAGTCGCCGTAGCCGTGCAGCGCGAGCAGCACCAGCCGGGGGCCGGCCTCGGGCGCCGGCGCCCGTGCGTCCCACCGCGCCACCGGGACCGCGCCGCCGTCGGCCGTGGGCAGGCTGTCGCGCGCAGCGGCGATCACCGGCCCCTCGGCCGTGGTGCGGGG
>JBCCMW010000325.1:0-4565 GCA_039026175.1 Pseudomonadota bacterium | reverse complement strand
CGGCGCACAAGGGATCCGGGCCCTTCGGGCGACGCGGGTGAAGCGGCGCGATCGGGCCTCGCCGGCGGTTTCAGAGACCGGCGGGCTGCCCGACCACGGTGACCGACAGCGCCTCGGGCCGCAGCAACCGCGCGGCGATGCGGGAGATATCCTCGGCCGTCACCGCTTCGATCAGGCCGTTGCGCTTTTGCACATAGTCGGCCTCCAGGCCGGCCTGCTGGGCCGCCACCAGGAACCGCGCGATCTTGGCGTTGGTGTCGAAGCGCAGAGGGAACGCACCCGTCAGGTAGCGCTTGGCTTTCTCCAGCTCCTCGGCCCCCACGCCCTCCTCGGCCATCCGCGTCCACTCGGCCCGGATCACCTCCAGGCTCTCGGCGATCCGTTCGTTCGCCGTCGACACGCCGCCGATGTAGAGCGGCGCCCCGTCCAGATCGGTGAGATAGCTGTACACGCCGTAGGCGAGGCCGCGCTTCTCGCGCACCTCGGTCATCAGGCGCGATGCGAAGCCGCCGCCGCCCAGCACATAGTTCATGACATAGGCGGGGATATAGTCCGGGTCTTCGCGCGGCAGGCCGACCTGGCCGAACACCGCCACGGACTGGGGCACCGCCAGGTCGATCACGTCGATACCGGCCGGCGGCTCGGCGACGGGCAGCGGCGGCAGGGCGATGTCGCCCTCGCCCGCGGGCAGTCCGGCCATGATGGTGTCGACCAGCGCGCCCGCCGCCTCGCCGTCGACCGCGCCGACCACGGCGACGATTGCCCGGTCGCGCGTCATCGCACGGGCATGGCCCGCGCGCAGATCCTCGACGCTCAGCGCCCCCACGCTCTCGGCCGTGCCGTCGACGCGCCGCGCGTAGGGGTGGCCGGCAAAGGCACGCGCGTAGAACGCGTCGCGGGCCAGCGATTGGGGATCGGTCTCGTCCGACGCGATGCTGGACAAGAGTTGCGTGCGCACCCGCGCCACCGCCTCGTCGTCGAGGCGCGGCGCGCTCAGCGCCTCGGCGAGCAGCGCGGCCGAGGCATCCAGGTTCTCGGCCAGCATCCGCGCCGAGACCGAGACCGTGTCGCGCCCCGCGTCGAAACCGAAGCGCGCGGCCAGGCTCTCGGCCTCGGCGGCGAAGGCCGAGGCGTCGCGCGCGCCCGCGCCCTCGTCCAACAGCGCCATGACCATGCGCGCGGTGCCGTCCTTGCCCTCGGCATCCAGCGCCGCACCGCCGCGAAAGCGGGCCTCGAACGCCACCATCGGGATGCTCTGCTCCTCGACGTGCCAGAAGGCGATGCCGCCGGGGCTGACCCGCTCGGCCACCTGGATCTGGGCGGCGGCGGTGCCGAGCGCCCCCACGAGCAGGCAGACCGCCGCGACGGCGGCCAGGCCCAGCCGGCCCAGGACGCGGCGCGTGAACGATGTCGTTGTCTTGCTGGCCATCAGCCGGCCTCCCCTTCGTCGTCGCGCGCCAGCGTGCCGGTGACCGAGCGTTCGGGCACCAGATAGGTTTCGGCCACCCTGCGCACGTCCTCGGCGGTGACAGCCTGCACCAGACCCGGCCAGGCGGCCACGTCCTCGACCGTCAGACCGACGGAGAGTGCGGCGCCGTAGAGACGCGCAAGGCTCGACTGGCTGTCCTGGGCATAGACGAGGTCGGCGCGGGCGGTGTTCTTGACCCGGGCCAGCTCGGCGTCGGTGGGACCCTCGGCGACGATGCGCGCGATTTCGGCATCCAGTGCAGCCTCGGCTTCGGCCAGCGTCCGCCCGGGCTTGGGTGCGGCATAGATGCCGAACACCGAGCTGTCGCGCGCGGTCGAAGTGTACCAGGCGCCGCTGGCCACCGCGACGCCGTCGCCGAACTCCAGCGCCTGGGTCAGGCGGCTGTTCTTGCCCTGGCCCAGCACGTCGGACAGCACCGAGAGGGCGGCGGCGTCGGCCGCGCTGGCCGGCCGGTAGGCAGGCACGTCGTAGTAGCGCAGCACGTAGGGCTGACGCACCCGATCGTCGGTCATCGACACGCGCCGGGGCGCGCGGAACGGCGGCTCGACCGGACGGGCGGCCGGCGCCACGCCGCGCGGCGCGATGACGCCGTAATGCTCCTCGGCCAACGCGCGGACCTCTTCGGGGTCCACATCGCCGGCCACCACCAGGAACGCATTCTCGGGCCCGTAGAACCGGTCGTAAAAAGCCAGCGCGTCGTCGCGGTCCAGCGCCTCCATCTCGGCCCGCCAGCCGATGATGGGCACGCCGTAGGGATGGTTGCGGTACAGCGTGGCGCGCATCTGCTCGCCGAACAGCGAGCCAGGATTGTTGTCGGTGCGGGTGCTCCGCTCCTCCAGGATCACGTCGCGCTCGGTCGTCACATGGGTGTCGGTGATGCGGAGGTTGACCATGCGGTCCGCTTCCATGCCCATCACCAGGCCCAGCCGGTCGGCGGCGATGCGCTGGAAATAGCCGGTGTAGTCCCACGAGGTGAAGGCGTTGTCCTGGCCGCCGTTCTCGGCCACGATTTTCGAAAAGGCGCCGTCCGGGATCGTGTCGGTGCCCTTGAACATCAGGTGTTCCAGAAAGTGCGCGATGCCCGAGACGCCCCAGGGCTCGTCCGCGGCGCCCACCGGGTACCACACCATGTGGGTCACGACGGGGGCGCGGTGATCCTCGATCACCACGGCGCGCAGGCCGTTCTCCAGCGTGAAGGTCGACACCGGCTGGCCGATGGCCGCGGGGGCGCGGGTCACAGGCTGGGCGGCGCGCGGGGCTTGCGGCGTGTCGGCGCGCGCGACCGAAAGCATGCCCAATTCCAGCGTGGGCAGCGCCAGCAGGCCGGCGGCCAGCAGGGCGGCGATGATGCGCGGGCTGCCCGGCCGGGCGCTGCAGCGGCGGGCGGCGGGCGCGTGCGCAGACGGGGCGCCTGCAGACGGGGCGCCTGCCGCTCGGCGGCGGGGCGGATGGGATCGCATGGGTGGACAGGCTCCCTGGTCGCTCTCGTCGATGCTGTTCGACAAGATAGGCGCGCGACCCTGCGTGCCTAGCCGCGGCCCAGCGTCGCCGGGCCGCGATCACGCGGTCGTGGGCGGCGGCGGCGCTGCTTCCGCTGCTCCACAGCACCTCGCCCGCCGCACTGCGGCGCCCCGTTCGCCGCGCCGCGGCGCCCCGTTCGCGGCGCCCCGTCGGCCGCGCCGCGGCGCCTCGCCGGGTCGGTTACTCCAGCGCCTGCCGGCGCTGTTCCTCGGTCAGCGTGAACGTGTTGGTGAAATCTGGGGTCAGCGTGACGTCAGGGCGCTTGCGGTCGCGCCCGACTGCCGGCAGCGCCGGTGGCGCCTCGGCCTCCTCCTCCAGCTCGGCGACGGCGGTGGGGTCATTCGGCGTGCGCACGCCTTCGCGCTGCAGCCGCTGCGATTCAGCCACCGGGTCGATCAGTGTCTCGGGGTCCGGCGCTTCCTCGTCTTCGTCCGACAGCGACAGGAGCTCCAGCACCGTGGGCGGCTGATAGGGGCCCTCGGCCTCGGCAACCTCGGCCGCGCGCGCCTCGGCCACCAGCGTGTCGCGGATCGACGGGTCGCGCGCCGAGGCGGCAGCGCCGATCAGCGCCGCCTCGCCCGCGCTGACCGGAGCCGCGGCAAAGCCGGTGCCGGCCACGCCTGCCCCCGCCGCTGGGACGCCGGCGCCGCGCAGCGCCGCGATCGCATCGGCCTGCGGCACGGGGTTCAGCGGCGAGGGCGCGCCGGGCGTCGGACGGGGCAGCGGCGCCGGCGTTGTACCGGCCACGCCGGGGGGCACGACCAGCGGGTCGCGCTTGGCGATCATGAATTCGTCGGGGGCCGGGGGGCGCACGCCCATCGCCTCCAGCGGGTCGCCGATCCGCTCGCATCCCGCCAGCACGACGGCCAGAGTGCAGGCCGCCACCGCGGCACGCACGCGACGCCCGCGCGGGGCCCTGCCTGGTTTATCGTCCATCGTCTCCTCCCGCCCCGAGTAGGGCCCCGGATACTGCCCCGAGTACTGCCCCCAGGTACTGCACCGGGTATTGCCCCAGGTACTGCCCCAGGTACTGCGCCCGGGCATGCCCCGGGTTTTGCCACGGATCACGCACGCCAGGCGAGCACCGCCGCCCCGGCGAAGATGGCCACATCCGCCACGTTGAAGGCGAACGGATTGTCGATACCGCAGCACGACATGTTGAGGAAGTCCGCCACGGCGCCATAGACGACGCGATCATAGGCGTTGCCCAGCGCGCCGCCTGCGAACACGCCGCCGGCCAGCGCCAGCCAGCGGTCGCCGCGCCGCGCCGTCCACCAGAACAGGGCGACCGAGATCACGCAGAACACGCCCACCGTTCCCCAGCGCACGGTCTCGGGATAGCCCTGGAACAGACCGAAGTTGATGCCTGTGTTCCAGGCCATCACGAAGGTCAGGTACGGCGGGAACACCTCGATGCGCAGATGGTGGCCGAGGTCCAGCACCTCGACCACCCACCATTTCGACGCCCGATCGACCGCAAACCGGATCAGCGTGGTCAGCGCGATGGTCCACCGCGCGCGCGTACCGGGCGCGGCCGGCCTGCCGCCGGTGCCGG
>JBCCMW010000324.1:0-4598 GCA_039026175.1 Pseudomonadota bacterium | reverse complement strand
GTCGACGGCGCGGCGGACGCGGCGGACAAGTGGATCGCCGCGCGCACCGGCCCGGGCGATATCTGCATCACCGCCGACATCGTGCTGGCCGACGCGGTGCTGAAGACCGGCGCACGGGTGCTGAAGCCCAACGGCGAGGCGCTGAGCACGGCCAACATCGGCCAGGTGCTGGCGATGCGCGACCTGATGGCCGATCTGCGCGCGGCCAGCCCGCTGGGCCCCGGCGGCGGCCAGCGGCCCTTCGCCAAGGCCGACCGCTCACGTTTCCGCGAGGCGCTGGAGCGCGCGCTCCGCGCCGCGGCGCAGGAAATGCGGGATCGCGACCCCTCATCCGGCGCCTGACCTGCACAGCACGTGACCGGGGCGGCGGATTGTTCGTCTGTGGGCAATCGACTCTTCTTCGGCTGCCACCTCGTCCCGTTTCGCGACGCACCTAACTCTCCAGCTGTCAGGGCGGCGCTGGGCCGCCCTCGAAGGACATCTGAGGAGACCACTATGCGCTTCACTGCCTTCGCGCGCGCCCATGTGCTGGCCGCCATCCTGACGATCGGCACCCTGCCCGCCGCCACCACCGCGTTGGCCGAGCCCCAGGTGCTGGACAAGAGCCATACCACGGTGCGCTTCGAGGTTAGCCACCTGGGCTATTCGACCACGCACGGCGTGTTCCGCGAGGTCGATGCGGAGATCTCGTTCGACCCCGAGGCGGTCGAGGAGACCCAGGTCTCGTTCACCATCCAGACCGCCAGCGTCGACACGTTCTGGGCCGCGCGCGACGACCACCTGCGCAAGGCCGATTTCTTTAACGTCGCCGAGTTCCCGACGATCACCTTCACCTCGACCGCCGTGACGCCGACCGGATCGGACACCGCCACGGTCGAGGGCGATCTTACGATGCTGGGCATCACCAAGCCGGTGACCTTTGAGGCCAAGCTCAACAAAATCGCGCCCTCGCCGTTCAATCCCAACAAAGTCGTCGCGGGCTTCACCGTGACCGGCGAGATCGACCGCACCGAGTTCGGCATGGGCTATGGCGCCCCGGCGATCAGCGCGGTGATCCCGTTCCAGGTCGACTTGGAGATGAGCCCCGCCCAGGGAAGCTGATCGGGGAAGCTGATCGGGGAAGCTGATCGGCGAAGCTGATCGGGGGCCGCCGATCCGGGCAGCCGAGCGGGCGGCGCGTGCGTGCGCCCGCCAGAGTTCCGCCCGTGCGCCCATCCGAGCGCCCGCCCGAGCGCTTCACCCGAGAGCCTGCCCTTCGAGCCTGGCCGAGCGCCCGCCCGAGCGCTCCACCCGAGCAGGCGGCGTCGAACCGCGGCGCCCCGGCCGGGCACACAGAACCGGGCACGCCCCTTCTCCCGCCCCGGGCGGCGGGGCGTGCGCCACCCACGCCGACCGGACATCCCACGCACTGGCGCGGGGCATCCGGCCGGCCGGCAGCAACGGCAAACAAGGAGCACGACCATGGCGCTGATGAACGACCGTGCCGGCTGGGGCCTGGTCCAACGCGCGCTGCACTGGATGACAGGCGGCGTGATCCTGTTCCAGCTCGGCCTTGGCTTCTACATGACCGAGTTCGTCACCGATCTGATCCAGCAGTACAATCTGGTGCAGCTGCACAAAAGCTGGGGCTTCGTCGCCTTCGTGCTGGTGGCGCTGCGCCTGGCCTGGCGGGCGATCAACCCCACGCCGCTGGCGCCGAACATGCCGCTTTGGCAGCACATGGCCAGCGAGGGGACGCACATCGCGCTTTATGTGCTGATGATCGCGCTGCCGGTGACGGGCTGGTTGATGTCGACCGCCTCGACGCTGAACGACCCCGACGCCTATCCCGCGCAGATCCCCAACCTGGTGTTCGGCGCGTTCGACATGCCCGACCTCTTTCCCAAGGGCGACGATGCGCTGGCCGGCTGGTTCGAGACGCTGCACGCCTTTTCGGCCTTCGGGATCGCGGTGCTGGTGGCGCTGCACATCGCGGCGGCGCTAAAGCATCACTTCGTGGACCGCGACGGGGTGCTGCGCCGAATGGTGGTGGGCCGGGCCGAGGACGACAGGGCCGAGCACGACAGGGCCGAGACCGCGCCCGCCCGCTCGCAAGACGCGTGAGCGCCGCGTCACAGGATGCGGGTAACGCCCTGCCCCAGCGTTCGGTGGTGCGGTGCCCGCAGCCGACGGATCAGGACGGGGCCTTGGCGACCGCTGCCTGGGCCTCGCGCTTGTTGGCGGCGGTCAACTGGGCGATGCGCTTCATCAGCGCGATCACCTCGGGCGTGTCCCACGCGGCATCGCCCACCAGCCGCGCGATCTCGCGACCCTGACGGTCGATGATCAGCGTCACGGGCAGGCCGGGCGCCACAGCCTCCAGCATAAAGCGGCGCGAGCTGTCGATGTAGACGCCCAGATGGTCGATCGTCGGATGCGCATCGTTGCGCGTGTCCGCGTAGAACCGGGTGACGCGCTCCACCGCCCGGTCGGCCGAGACGCAGACAACGCGCACGCCGGTGCCGTCCATCGCCTCGGCCAGATTGTCGAGCGAGGGCATCTCGTGGATGCAGGGCGGACACCAGGTGGCCCACATATTGAGCACCACCACCTCGCCCTGGAACGCGGCGATGCCGATCTCGGCCCCCTCGCCGTCCAGGAAGGTCGACTGCGGCGCCGGGCGCGGTTCGTCGTGCAGCACCAGCTTGGGCAGCGCCTCACTGGCGGCCTCCTGAAGCTCGGCCAGCTGCCCGGCGGTCAGCCCGACGGGTGCCGCGTCCACCTTGTCGTCGGCGCGGGCGACGGGCGCCGACACGGGCGCGATTGCAGCCATCGAGACGGCCCCGTATAGCAGGGCTACGAAGCGGCGGCGCGGCAGCTCGCGCGCCCGGTCTTCACGCGACATCGGCGATCCTCTCGGCGGGGCGATGAACGGTACCGATCATTATGTGCACGACCCCGGCGCACAAAACGATGCGTCAGTCGGCGGCGCAACCCACGGCGCGAACACGATGTGGGGAGGCCGGTTCGCCGCCGGCCCCGCCGCGGTGATGGAGGCGATCAACGCATCCATCGACTTCGACCGCCGCCTGGCGGGCGAGGATATCGCGGGCTCGCGCGCCCACGTGGCGATGCTGGCGGCCGAGGGCATCGTGACCCAGGCCGACGCCGCCGCCATCGACGCGGGCCTGGCCCAGGTCGCGGCCGAGATCGAGGGCGGCAGCTTTGTCTTCAGCCGCGCGCTCGAAGACATCCACATGAACGTCGAGGCGCGGCTGCGCGAGATCGTGGGCCACGCCGCCGGCCGGCTGCACACCGCGCGCTCGCGCAACGACCAGGTGGCGCTGGACTTTCGGCTGTGGGTCCGGGCGCGGACCGACGACAGCATTGCCGCGCTCGATGCGCTGATCGCCGCGCTGCTGGACCAGGCCGAGGCAGGGGCCGACGCCGTGATGCCGGGCTTTACGCACCTGCAGTCGGCCCAGCCCGTCACCTGGGGCCACCACATGATGGCCTATGTCGAGATGTTCGCCCGCGACCGGGGCCGTTTTGCCGACGCGCGGGCGCGGATGAACGAGTGTCCGCTGGGCGCCGCAGCCCTGGCCGGCACCAGCTTTCCCATCGACCGGGCGGCGACGGCGGCGGCGCTGGGCTTCGCGCGGCCCACGGCGAATTCGCTGGACACGGTCGCCGACCGGGACTTCGCGCTCGAGTTCCTGGCCGCGGCCTCGATCACCGCCACGCACCTGTCGCGCCTGGCCGAGGAGATCGTGATCTGGACCTCGGCCCAGTTCGGCTTCGTGCGCCTGTCGGACGCGTTCTCGACCGGCTCGTCGATCATGCCGCAAAAGCGCAACCCCGACGCGGCCGAGCTTTGCCGCGCCAAGGTGGGCCGGATCCTGGGCGCGTTCACCGCGCTGACGGCGGTGATGAAGGGCCTGCCGATGACCTATTCCAAGGACATGCAGGAGGATAAGGAGCCCGTGTTCGACGCGGCCGACGCGCTGGCGCTGGCGCTGGCGGCGATGGCGGGCATGGTGGCCGACATGGCACCCAACCGCGAGCGGCTGGCCGCCGCCGCCGGGGCCGGCTACGCCACCGCCACGGACCTGGCCGACTGGCTGGTGCGCGTGCTCGGGATGCCGTTTCGCGACGCCCACCACGCGACCGGCCGGATCGTCGCGGCGGCCGAGGCGGCGGGCATGGACCTGGCCGACATGCCGCTGGCCGCCTTCCGCGCGGTCGAGCCGCGGATCGACGCGGATGTCTACTCGGTGCTGACCCCGGCGGCCTCGGCCGCCTCGCGCACCAGCTACGGCGGCACGGCGCCCGCCCAGGTGCGCGCCCAGATCGCCCGCTGGCGCGCCCGGATCGCCGAGGGCCGCCCATGACCGGGGGCACGCTGCCCGTGACCCGCGGTGCGCTGTTCGCCACGGCCCTGGTGGCGCTGGCGCTGGCCGGCTGCGGGCGCAAGGGCGACCCGATCCCGCCCCGCCCGGCGGACGCGCCATCGCCCGCCGCGCCCGCCGCGACGGACGAGGGCCCGGCGACGGAATAGCCGCGCCAGGTGGCCACTCGCCCCATTGCACCGGGCGTCCATCCCGCGTCTAACGCCGGCT
>JBCCMW010000323.1:0-4610 GCA_039026175.1 Pseudomonadota bacterium | reverse complement strand
GGGGCCGGGTGACGCGCGCGTTGGACGATAAAGATATCGCGCCCCGGGCCACCGTGGGGGCCGAGGCCGCGCCCGACGCCGACGCCCGCCTGGTCGCCCAGCACCTGGGCCCCCGGGCCGCGGCGATCGATCTGTTCGACCGCGCCCAGCTTGCTGCGGTGCTGCGGGTCTGCGCCCGCTCGGCCACCCTGTCCGAGGCCGGACGCACCCTGTTCGCCGCCTCGCGCGCGCAGAAGACCAGCCGCAACGACGCCGACCGCCTGCGCAAGTACCTGGACCGCTTCGGCCTGTCCTGGGCCGATATCGCCGGCCGACGCTGAGCCGCGAGCGGCCCAATGTGGAGCGGGGGGCGGATCAAGCGCGGATCAGGGGCGGACCCAGCGCGGATCGGCGGCGGATCAGGTGTCGGCGTGGGTATGGGCGTGCCCCGCCATGTCCAGCGCGCGCGACAGCGCGGCCACCGCCTCGACCAGCGCATCGGCGTTGGCGCCGCCGCACACGAACATCGCATAGAGCAGCGCGTCCGAGCGGTGCCCGCGCCGCACGGCGTGCAGGATCGAGATCAGATAACGCTCCTCGGTCGTGATCCGGCCGCTGCAGCAAGGGCACTCGGGGTTGATGAACCCAAAGTCCGCCGTGCGCGACGCGCGCAGCGCTTCGATCATCCGCACCACCCGCATCGCCAGCGCCGCGCCGCCCGGCCCGAAGGCGCGCTCGCTGGTTTCGAACGCGGTCAGCCACGCCTGCCCCTGCGGGCGCGCAAAGCTGCAGAAGAAACGCCGCGCGACCTCCAGCACAGTCTGCTCGGTCCGGTCGAACGGCTGGTCGTCCAGACGGTCGTTCATGTGGACGGGGGTGGCCCCGTCGGCGTGGCTGCCACTCGACATCCTGGTATCCTTTCCCGGAGCGTGCACACCGGACCCTGCGACCCGCAGCGGGTGGTCCGGGGTTGGCGATGTGTGCGAGACGATGCCGGGCATTGGCCTGCGGGGCCGGCTGGGTACGAGAGACTGACTGAAACGGTCGGGAAAGGTCAATGCCACCGAAGGCCAATGCCGGTGGCCGACGCAGAGAGGGCGCGATGGACAAGGCCGCAGGAACCCCCGGGCCCAAGAAGGACGTGCTGCAGCCCGTCGACGACGAGGCGCGGCGCCTGGCCAAGACGCTGCTGCGCACCGAGCGTCACGGTGCGCTGGCCACGCTGGAGCCTGGCACCGGCTGGCCCGCCGCCAGCCGCGTGGCCGTGGCGACGATGATGTCGAGCGAGCCGATCTTCCTGATCTCGCGCCTGTCGGCGCATTTCGGCGCGCTGGAGGCCGATCCGCGCGCGGGGTTGATGCTGGGCTCGCCCGGCGCCGGCGACCCGCTGGCCCACCCGCGCCTGATGGTCCAGGGTCGGGCCGAGATGCTGGCCGGCGACGCCCGCGCCACGGCCCGGCGGCGCTTTCTGGCCCGCCACCCCAAGGCGCAGCTCTACGTGGATTTCGCCGACTTCGCCTTCTGGCGGCTGTCGATCGACAAGGCCAGCCTGAACGGCGGCTTCGCCAAGGCCTATGCGCCCACCCCCGCCGATCTGCTGGTCGAGGTTGCAGACGCGTTCCAGGCGATGGAGGCAGGCGCTGTGGAGCATATGAACGACGACCACTTGGACGCCGTGAAGCTCTATGCCGAGGTGCTGCTGCACCGCCCGGCCGGCGCGTGGCGGCTGACCGGGCTGGATCCCGAGGGGCTGGACATGGCGCGCGGCGACGATCACGTGCGGCTGTGGCTGGACCCGCCGCTGCCCACGCCCGATGCCTTGCGCCCCCGACTGGTCGCGCTGGTCAAGCAGGCCCGCGCCGCGCAAGAGGCCTGAGCCCCGCCACGTGCCGACGCCGACCGCCGACGCGAAACATCCGACACGGCACGCCAGGTCCGGCGCCGCGACCATGCCGCAGCGTCGCCATCTGCCAGCGGGTCTTGACCCGAGAGCGCACGTTGTCGATTGAAACAGTCGGGTACTGCGACCCCCGTGGGCGACCCCGCCGCCCAGCGCACGCCGTCCGAACCTGGAGCCGCTGCCGATGAAGCTCGCCCCCTTTGCCCTCGCGCTCGCCCTGCCGCTGGCGCTGCCCCTGGCTCCCGGCACGGCTGCGGCCGAGGAGCCCGCCACCATCGCGGTCGAGCTCAACAAGCTCGAGACCGACGGCGGGAGCTGCCAGTCCTATCTGGTGGTCGACAACGCTATCAACGCGCCGTTCGACAAGCTGGTGCTGGATCTCGTGCTGTTCGACGCCGAGGGGATCATCGCGCGCCGGCTGGCCGTCGACGTCGCCCCGCTGCGCGCCGGGCGCCAGTCGGTCAAGGTCTTTGCGATCCCGCAGCTCGCCTGCGAGGGGATCGGCCGCATCCTGGTCAACGGCGTGCTGGGCTGCACCTCGGAAGGTGCACCCGTGGACGGCTGCGTCGAGCGGATCGAGACGACGTCGCGCGCCCCCGTCGAACTGATTTTCTGAGGGATCTGCGGTGGAACAGGACGCGACAACGGAAGAGGGCGCCGAACCGGCCGCCGCCGGCGGTGCCGAGGCCCCGGCGGGCGAGACCGCAGACCTTGCGACCCCGGGCACCGGTGAGCAGGCCAGCGACATAGCGCCCGCCGACATCTTGCCCGCGGACATAGCGCCCGCCGACATCGCACCGGTCGACGCCGGCACCCGGGCGCTGGGCGCGCTGGCCGATGCCGCGGGGCTGGTCGAACTGGGCGGCCCGGTCGTTGTGATCCTGGCCTGCCTCTCGATCTTCGCGCTCGGCATCGTGATCGCCAAGCTGGCGCAGTTCACCGCCGCCGGCGTGGGCAGCCGCGGCGCCGCGCGCGAGGCGCTGCGGCTCTATCGCGAGGGCCGCGCCCGCGACGCCTTTGCCACCGTGCGCGGCGCCCGCAACCCGGCCGCGCGTATCCTGGCCCAGGCGATGGAGGGTCAGGCCCGCGGCGTGCCCGAGGTCAAGCTGCGCGAAGCCTGCTACGCCGAGGCGCAGATCGCCGTCGAGGCGCTGCGCAACTGGATGCGCCCGCTCGAGGTGATCGCCACCCTCGCCCCGCTGCTGGGCCTGTTCGGCACCGTGCTGGGGATGATCGACGCCTTCAGCCAACTCGAAGCCGCCGGCAGCCAGGTCGACCCTGCCATCCTGTCGGGCGGCATCTGGGAGGCGCTGCTGACCACCGCCGTGGGTCTGGCCGTCGCGATCCCCACGGTGGCCGCGGTCAACTGGTTCGAGCGGCGGATCGAGCGCGTCGAGCACGATATCGACACCGGGCTTGCGGGCCTTTTCGCCACCGAATGGTCGGTGGGCGATCCACGCGACGCGGGCCAGACGCCCGCGCCGTACAGCCTCGACAAGCGCATGGACCTCGGGCCCCATGGCTATGCCGCAGCCGGCGAATAGCGCGCCGCCGCGGCTGACGGGCCGGCCGCGCAAGCGCCTCAGGATCTCGCTGACGCCGTTGATCGACGTCGTCTTTATCCTGCTTGTGTTCTTTATGCTGGCCTCCAGCTTCCTGGATTGGCGCTCGATCATGCTGTCCTCGGCCGGGGCTGCGGGGGCACCGTCCAGTATCGAGGGCGCGCTGCTGGTCGATCTGACGGCGCAGGGACCGCGGCTGTCGGGCGAAGCGATGGATCTGGCGACGCTGGCCGAGCGGCTGGCCGCCCGGATCGCCGCCGCGCCCGACCAGCGCGTGCTGGTGCGCCCGGCCACCGCGGTCGATATGCAGCACATGGTCCAGCTGTTGGACACGATTGCCGCGGCGGGCGTGCGCGATATCGCGCTGCTGCCCGCGCGGGGCTGAGAGCGGGGCTGAGGGCGGGTCAATGCGGGGGGCAATGCATCGGCCGTCGGTCTTCCGCAGGCGCCGCAGGGCGGTCGAGGACGACGAGCGCATCCTGCCGCTGATCAACATCGTCTTCCTGCTGCTGATCTTCTTTATGGTGGTGGGCCGCCTCTCGGCCGCCGATCCGTTCGAGATCGAGCCCACCCGTTCGGCCTCGGACGGTGCGCCCGCAAACGAGCCGCAGTTGATTGCGATCGGGCCCCAGGGCGAGTTGGCGCTGAATGGCACGCGCATCGCCGAGGAGGATCTGATCGCCCAGGTCGCCGCGGCGGCGGCTGCGGGCGAGGACGTGCGGATCAAGAGCGACGGGCGCGTGCAGGCGGCCGCGGTCGTCGCGCTGCTCGACCGTCTGCGGCTTGCCGGCGTCGCGTCGGTGCGGCTGATGACCGTGCCGCTGGAGCCCACGGTACCGGGCGCGGTCGTGCCTGATGCGGCCGACGGGGTGACGCCGGAGACAGTGACGCCAGAGACAGCGACGCCCGATGCGGACACGCTGGATGGGGCGGTTGGAGGAGAGGACGGCTGATGGAGCTCACCCGCCGCCACCTGGTGCCGGCCGTCGCCGTTGCGGCCATCCTGCACGGCGTCGTCGCCGTGGCCGTGTTCTGGACGCCGCTGCGGAGCGGTGCCATCGCGTCGGGCGTGGGCGGGCTCGAGGTCTCGCTCGGTGCGGCAGGCGGCGCGCCGGGCGCGGCCAACCCGGTGGCGCCCGGCGAAGTCGCCGAACAGGCCGCCGACGCCG
>JBCCMW010000322.1:0-4659 GCA_039026175.1 Pseudomonadota bacterium | reverse complement strand
GCCGCCTCCGACGCGGCCTCCAACCGGGCGACGAGGTCGCGGGGAAAGAACGGCTTATCGGCGGCCACGGTGACCACCTGCGGCAGGCCGCGCTGGGCCGCCCAGTCGAGCCCGGCGAGGATGCCGGCGAGCGGGCCGGGCCAATCGGGCACGGTGTCGGGCAAGACCGGCAGGCCAAAGTCGGCGAACCGCGCCGCCGGCCCGTTGGCGTTGAGGGCAATCGGGCTGGCCTGGGGCCCGAGCCGCGCCAGCACATGGCCGAGCACTGGCCGATCCGCGAGGCGGACGAGGCTTTTGTCGCCGCCGCCCATCCGGCGCGCACGACCACCGGCGAGGATCACGGCGGGGACAGGCTGGGGCGCCGGTTGGTTGGGCATGGGCGCGGTCCTTTGGGTCGCAGAACAGACGAGACGGGTGTGAGCCCTCATGCGGAGGCGAGGCAGGGCCCGTCAACCGCGACAGCCCGTTGCCGCTTGCCGTTGGCCGCGCCCGTGGGCATGGTCGCGGCGATGTTGCCGGAGCCAGACCTGGAGATCGATGCGATCGGGCTGTTGTGCCCCCTGCCCGTCTTGTGGTTGCGCAAGCGGATCGCCGGTCTGCCCGCGGGCCAGGTGGTGCGGTTGCTTGCCACGGACCCGGCGGCCGAGATCGACGTGCCGCATTTTGCACAGGAGGCCGGAGTGTCTTTTCTTGGCACCGAACCCGGCGGCAGAGATGGCGCGACGGCCTATTACCTGCGGGTCTGAGCCACCGCTCGCGCAGCCCAGGCGCGGCCTGGGCGCGGGCCCCCCATCGCGGCCAAGGCGCGACTTTGGAACCATAGTTGCCCGGTTGCGTGGACACTCAAAGCGTTAAGGCAACTTGAATAGGCAGGGTGCGAAGGATAGCCAGCAAGGGTCGCTGCCTTTGGCGGCTATTTTGATTGCTCGTTGCTGGGAGCCTTCCGCACCATGACCTCGCTTTTGCGCGTTTCTGACCCCTATGTCGACGAGACTGTCGGCACCGTGACCTTCACCCTGTCCCTCGATGAGGCGCCCGGCCGGGTGGCGAGCGTCACGGTGAACACGGTCGACATCACCGCGCGGGCTCTGAACTTTGCCGATTACACTGGGCTGGGCGCAACGACGATCACCTTTGGGCCCAGCGACACCGAACGCACGGTGCAGGTGCCGATCAGCGACGGCGACTTCTTTGAGCGGCCGGAGGCATTTGCCCTGGTGGTCAGCGACCCGGTCAACCTGGCCCTGGCCGAGACCTTTGGTGTCGCGACCATCATCGACAATGACGGGCGGGAGCGGGCGCCCATCGCGTCGGTGACCGATGCATTCGGGCAGGAGGGGCTGTCGCCGGCGACGTTCCACATCACGCTCGACCAAGCCTCGGAGGAGGCGGTGACGGTGCGCTATCGCACCCAGGCGGACACAGCCCAGTCGAACGATTTCGATGGCGGCGGCGGCCGGGTGACCTTCCAACCCGGGGAGACGGTGAAATCGGTCGATATCGGTATCACCGATGACGGCCGCGCCGAGGGGGTGGAGCGGTTCACGCTGGAATTGACCGAGATCGACGGGCCGCTCGGGGCGGAGTTGGGCGACACGACCGGCGTGGGCTCGATTGCCGCGAGCGACCAGCCCGTGGCCGACGTGCCCGTGGTGAGCGTCGAGAACATCACTGTCAGCGAAGGCGAAAACGACGCCTATGCGCATTTTGTCTTGCAGCTCGACCGGCCGGCCAGTGAGCCGGTGGGGGTGAGCTGGCGGACCTTTGACATCTCGGCCCGGGACCTGAACCTCGCCGATTACCGCGGCTTTGGGCTGACGCCCGTGGTGTTCGAGCCTGGCGAGACCGCGCGGGTGATATCGATCCCCGTCACCGATGGCAGCAGCGTGGAACGCTCAGAAAGCTTTGGGCTGTTCCTGGACGAGCCGGATGGGCTGATCATCGAGTCGCCGCGGGCCGTCGCCACGATCATCGACAACGATGCCGCCGACCGGGCGCCCACGGCGTCGATCACCGACGCCGATGTCGATGAGGTCGACGAGGTGGCGGCGCTGACCATCCTGCTCGACCAGGTGGCGAGCGAGACGGTGACGGTGCGCTATGAAACCCGCGCCATCACCGCCGACGGGCAGGACTTTACACCGACCAGCGGGACGGTGGCGTTTGCGCCCGAGGACACGGCGGAGACGATCTATATCCCGATCACCGATGACACGCGTGCCGAGGGCGTCGAACGGTTTGCCGTCGACCTGACCGAGATCGACGGCGTGGTGGGCGCTGCCCTCGGGGACACGCTGGGCCGCGTCAGCATTGGCGCGAGCGATGGCCAGGCCGTGGATGTCCCGCGGCTTTCGGTCGACAACATCGCGGTGAGCGAGGGCGAGCCCGACGGCCAAGCGCGGGTCATCCTGCGGCTCGACGCGCCCGCCAGCATCGAGACCAGCGTCACGGTGCAGACCTTTGACGTGACCGCGCGGGCGCTGAACCAGCAGGACTATGCCGGCATCGGCGCCTTTGAGGTTGTGTTTGCGCCGGGCGAAACCACAGCTGAGATGTTGGTGCAGCTCAGCGATGGCAGCTCTGTCGAGCGGCCGGACAGCCTCGGCATCCTGCTCTCCGAGCCCGATGGGCTGACCCTGCGCAGCTCGCGCGCCGAGATCGTGGTGATCGACAATGACGCGACCGAGCGGGCCCCGGTGGCGTCCATCGTCGACACGATGGTCGACGAATCCGACGGGGTCGCGGCCTTTACCGTGGTGCTCGACCAGGGGTCGGACGAGACGGTGACGGTGGACTATCGCACCATAGCCGACACCGCGAACGGCCAGGATTTTGAGGGCGGCTCGGGGACCCTGTCCTTCGCGCCGGGGCAGACGGCGCAGACCTTGCAGATCCCCATTGTCGACGACGACCGCGGTGAGGGGATCGAGCGCTTCTTTGTCGAGCTGACCGGGATCGACGGCGGCGTGGGCGCCGAGATCGGTGACGGCCGCGCCGAGGGCCGCATTGCGGTGAGCGACGGCGCCACCACCTCGGTGCCGGTGCTGTTTGTCGACCCGATCTCGGTCGAAGAGGGCGGCGCCGACGGCATGGCCTGGTTCGACCTGCGGCTCGACGCGCCGACACAGACCACGGTGGAGGTGACCGTCAACACGTTCGACATCACCGCACGGGCGTTGAATTTTGCAGATTACCGCGGTGTTGGGGAGCATGTGATCAGCTTTGCTCCGGGCGAGACCCACCACCGCGTGGGTGTCGACGTCGCCGACAACGGCTCGGTCCAGGGCCCGCGCAGCATTGGCCTGGAATTGAGCGAGCCCGCGGGCCTGCGCCTGCACCGCGATCGGGCCGAAGCGGTGGTGTGGGACAACGATGCCGTGGAGCGCGCGCCCTACGCCTATGTCGAGGACGCGGTGGCCAATGAGGCCGACGGCTGGATGGATTTCGTCGTGCGGCTCGACCAGGTCGCCGACCAGCCCGTCACCGTCGGCTATGAGACCGTCCGCGGCAGCGCCAACGCCAGCGACTATGAGGACGGCGCGGGCTCCATCACATTCGCCCCGGGGCAAACCGCCAAGACCGTGTCGATTGCCCTGGAAGACGACGACCGCGGCGAAGACCGGGAGAGCTTTTTCCTGGAGTTGACCGATATCGAGGGCGTGGTCGGCGCTGCGATCACCGAAGGCCGCGGCGAAGGCGTGATCGGCCAGAGCGACCGTGGCGTCACGTCTGTCCCGATCCTCGAAGTTGCCGATATCGATGTGGTGGAGAGCGAGTTCTACGCCACCTTCCTGTTGACGCTGGACCGGCCGACGACCGAGCCCGTCAGCGTGACCTATGCGCTGGAAGAACAGTCGGCCCGGTCGCTGAACCTGGCTGATTATCAGCGCGTTGGCCCCGAGGTGATCACCTTCGAGCCGGGCGAGACGATCAAGCCGGTCGTGGTGCCCCTCGCCGATCGCAGCGACATCGAGGATGCCGAGACCTTTGGCCTGCGCTTGAGCGAGCCGCAGGGCCTGGCCCTGGCGCGGGAGTTGGTGACGGCGACGATCCGCGACGACGACCTGGCGAATGCGCGGCTCAGCAGCACCGCGCCGCAGCAGCGCGAGGGCGACAACGGCACCACCCAGTTCCTGTTCGACGTCGACAAGATCGGCGAAGATCAGGCCAGCGTCGACTGGCGCGTGGTGCCCGAGGACGGCGTGACGGCGGCGGATTTCCGCGGCAGCCTGCCCTCGGGCACGCTGACCTTTGGCCCCGGCTCGGTACAGCAGACCATCGTGATCGACGTGCGCGGCGATGGCGATGAGGAGGGCGACGAGCGGTTCGAGGTTGAGCTGATCAATCCGTCGAACGGGCTGGTGCTGCTCAACCCGTCCCTCACGGCGACGATCTTGGGCGATGACGGCACGCCCGAGGTGCCCGAGCCGACGGGTGGGCCGGACACGCTCAACGGCACCAATGCCGGCGAGACGATCTCGGCGCTGGGCGGCGATGACCGCGTCAATGGCCGCGGCGGCAGCGACACGCTGAACGGCGGCGGCGGCGAGGACACGCTGCTCGGCGGCAACGGCGCGGATCGGCTGCGCGGCCAAGGAGACGACGACGTGGTGCGCGGCCAGAAGGGCAACGACCGGCTGTTCGGCAATGCCGGCGCCG
>JBCCMW010000321.1:0-4687 GCA_039026175.1 Pseudomonadota bacterium | reverse complement strand
TGGCTGCGCCGCGGCGCGCGCAATCTGGCGATCCTGGTGCGTTGGCGGCTGGGCGCCGAGCCGGCGACTTTGGCCCAGCGCTATGCGGGTCGGCGATGACCCGGGCGGGGCGCGGCGCGCGCCGTCCGGCGGCGCGGGTGCGCCCGACGGTCATCCTGTTTCTCAAGGAGCCTCGGCCCGGGCGGGTCAAGACCCGGCTGGGGCAGGGCGTCGGCCCCGTCGCCGCTGCCGGCTGGTACCGCCGTCAGGCGCTGGCGACGATCCGGCGGCTGGGGCGCGATCCGCGCTGGCGGCTGGTGCTGGCCGTCGCACCCGACCGCGAGGGGATGGCCAGTCGCGTCTGGCCCCGCGGCGTGGCGCGCCTGCCCCAGGGGAGCGGCAATCTTGGCCGGCGCATGGTGCGCGCGCTCAACGCCGTCGGGTCCGGGCCCGCCCTGGTGATCGGCTCGGACGTGCCGCGGATCGACCGTGCCCGGATCGCGGCGGCGTTGACGGCGCTGCGCGGTGCCGATGCGGCCATCGGCCCGTCCTCGGACGGCGGGTTTTGGCTGATCGGGCGGTCGGCGGGGCAGCGCTGGCCGCGGGCGCTGCTAGAGGGGTGCGCTTGGTCCACCGACCGTGCCCGGGCCGACACCTTGGCCCGCCTCGCGCCCCGTCGCGTCGCGCTGACCGAGACGCTGGACGATGTGGATACCGCCGCGGATCTGGTCGCTGCCGGCCTGCCGCTGCCGTGAGCGCGGCGCGCGGCGGTCACGGTCAGAGCCCGAGGTCGAGCTGGTCGCCAGGCTCGGCCGGGACCCGGAACAGGTCGCAGCGGAGCGGCGGCAGCGCATCGGCCAGTCCGACGCGTCGGCGCGCCAGAGCGAACCGCCGGGCGATCAGGCTGGCGTGCACACCCTCGCCCTTGAGCCGGCGGTGCCAGGTCGGGTCGTAGTCTCGTCCGCCGTGCAGATCGCGCACCCGGTTCATGATCCGGCCCGCGGCCTGGGGCCGCTCGCGCGCCAGCCAGTCGCGAAACAGCGGCGCCACCTCCAGCGGCAGACGCAGCACGGTGTATTTTGCGCCGCGGGCGCCGGCCTCGGCGGCGGCTTCGGCCATCCGCTCCAGCTCGTGGTCGTTCAGCCCCGGGATCAGCGGCGACAGGTTCACCGCAACCGGGACGCCCGCCCGCGCCAGGGTGCGCACAGCCGCCAGTCGGCGCGCCGGACTGGCTGCCCGCGGCTCCATCGACCGGCTGAGCCGGCTGTCCAGCGTGGTGATCGACAGGGTCACCTGCGCCAGTCCCTGGCGGCCCATGCGCCCCAGGATTTCAACATCGTCGGTGACCGAGGCGCCCTTGGTGGTGATGCAGACGGGGTGGCGAAATCGCTTCAGCACCCCCAGCACCCCGCGCATGATGCGGTGCTGGCGCTCGATCGGCTGGTAGGGGTCGGTGTTGGTGCCGATGGCGATGGGCTGCACGCGGTAGCCGCGCTTGCGCAGCGCCTCGGCCAACAGCGCGGGCGCGCGGGGCTTGATCGTCAGCTTGGTCTCGAAGTCCAGCCCGGGCGAGAGGCCGAGCTGCGCGTGGCTGGGCCGGGCAAAGCAGTAGATGCAGCCATGCTCGCACCCGCGGTAGGGGTTCACCGACCGGTCGAACGGCACATCGGGCGACGTGTTGCGCGTCAGCACGCTGCGCGACGCGTCGATCGCCACCTCGGTGCGCAGCGGCGGCAACGCGTCGTCCGGGTCGGTCGACCAACCGTCGTCCACCCGCTCGGTCACGTGCCGCTCGTAGCGGCCCGTGGGGTTGTGCGCCGCGGCACGCCCGCGCCGCCGTTCCGCAGGCAGACGGTTCGTCAGGGGATTCGGAAACAGGTCCGGCATCGCAGGTCCGATTCGCTAGAACATTTAGCGAACACTAACACCTCTGCGGTTGCGGGTGTGCCTAAGCAGGATTGAAACGCCTAGCGCCTGTACGGAATTCACCACAGATTTGCCCCAGACCCGTGGGACACAAGACACTGTCTAGAACCGAGACGCGCTGCTGGTAGCGGAGTTGGCGAATGTCCAACGATATGGCGATTGTGCTGATCATGGCGGCCGTGGCGGCCTTCATCTACATGCTCGCCGACGGCACCTGCACCGGCGGCAGCTTCTGCAGTCCGTTCTCGCTGGAGCGCATGATGCGCTAGGCCGTCGGGTCCCCGCATCGAGGACCCGACCTCTCCCCTATCATGGTGGACGGCTGCCCGGGGTCGCTCGCGCGGCGCTACGCATCCTCCATCGCCACGCCCAGCAGCCGCGCCATCGTCTCGCCCATCACGGACGGTGTGGGCGCGACGGTGATGCCGCAGTCGCCCAGGATCTCGACCTTTTCCTGCGCGCTCTCGCCAAAGGCCGAGATGATGGCACCCGCGTGCCCCATCGTCCGCCCCTTGGGCGCCGAGAGCCCGGCGACATAGGCCGCGATGGGCTTGGTCATGTGCTGCTTGGCCCAGCGCGCGGCGTCGGCCTCCTGCGGGCCGCCGATCTCGCCGATCATCATGACGGCGTCGGTGGCCGTGTCGGCCTCGAACAGCGCCAGGATATCGCGGAACGATGAGCCGTTGATCGGGTCGCCACCGATCCCGACCGAGGTCGACACGCCGATCCCCAGTGCCTGCATCTGGCTCGCCGCCTCGTAGCCCAGCGTGCCCGAGCGCGAGACGATGCCGACGCGGCCCGGGCGGTAGATGTGCGTCGGCATGATGCCCATGAACCCCTGGCCCGGGCTGATGATGCCGGCGCAGTTGGGCCCGATCAGCCGCATCTTGCGCGCGGCGGGATAGCGGCGGAGGAAGCGCTTCACCTCCATCATGTCCTGCGCCGGGATACCGTCGGTGATGCAGACGCAGAGCCGGATGCCCGCGTCCGCCGCCTCCATGATCGCGTCGGCCGCAAAGGGCGGGGGCACGAACACCAGGCTCGCCTCGGCGCCCGTCGCCTGCACCGCCTGGCGCACAGTGTCGAACTGCGGGCGGTCCAGCACGGGCGCGCCGCCTTTGCCGGGCGTCACGCCGCCTACCACGTTGGTGCCGTAGCGGATCATGTCTTCGGCGTGGAACCGGCCCAGCCGGCCCGACATGCCCTGCACGATCACGCGGGTTTCATTGTCGATCAGAATGGCCATGGGGTCCTCACGCGGTGGATTGGGCGGCCGGGAGTGCGGCGACGGCCTTGTCGGCGGCGTCGGCCAGGCTGGTGGCGGCGATGATCGGCAGGCCCGAGCGTTCGATGATCGCGCGCCCCTGCTCCACGTTGGTGCCGGCCAGCCGGACGACTACGGGCAGGGTCAGCTCCAGCGTCTCGAACGCGCGGACCACGCCCTCGGCGACCCAGTCGCAGCGGTTGATGCCGGCGAAGATGTTCACCAGCACGACCTCGACCTTGGGGTCCATCAGCACGGTGCGAAACGCCATCAGCACCCGCTCGGGGCTGGCGCCGCCGCCGATGTCCAGGAAGTTGGCAGGCTCTCCGCCCGCCAGCTTGATCATGTCCAGCGTCGCCATCGCCAGGCCCGCGCCGTTGATCATGCAGCCGATATTGCCGTCGAGGCCCACATAGTTCAGCCCGCGGTCCGAGGCCGTGCTCTCGCGCGGGTCCTCCTGGCTGCGGTCGCGCAGTTCGCCGATCTGCGGGCGACGGAACAGCGCGTTGTCGTCGAAGCTCATCTTGGCATCCAGCGCGACCAGCGTGCCCTCGCCCGTCAGCACCAGCGGGTTGATCTCGACCATCGTCGCGTCCAGTTCGCGGAACGCGCGGTAGGCGCCGGTGATGATACGCACGGCCTGCGGCACCTCGGCCGCCGGAATGCCCAACGCGAAGGCCAGCTCGCGCGCCTGGAAGTCGCGCAGCCCCGCCGCCGGGTCGATGGACAGGCGCAGGATGCTGTCGGGCCGCTCGGCCGACAGTTCCTCGATCTCCATGCCGCCCTCGGTCGAGGCGACGACCATCACCCGTTCGGACGCGCGGTCCAGCACCAGGCCCAAGTACATCTCGCGCGCGATGTCGGTGGCCTGCTCGACATACAGCCGGCCGACCATGCGCCCGCGCGGCCCGCTCTGCCGGGTGACCAGCGTGCGGCCCAGCATGGCGGCGGCCGCGGCGGTGATCTCCTCCTCGGTGCCCGCGATCTGGACGCCGCCGGCCTCGCCGCGGCCGCCGCTGTGCACCTGGGCCTTTACCACCCAGCGCCCGCCCGGGATCTCGCGCGCGCGATAGCCGGCCTGTTCGGGGCTGTAGGCGATGCCGCCCTGGGGGATCGGCACGCCGAAGCCTGCCAGGATCTCCTTGGCCTGATACTCGTGGATGTCCATGTCGCCTCCCTCTCGCGGGCCTGTGGCGCAGCCGGCCCGTCCTCTGCCGGCTCTGGCGGCGGGATCGAGTTCTATCGTCCAACGCCGATATCGCCGTTCATCGGACGATTTTGGCGCCTGGCGCCCGGGGGCGAAAGAAAAGGCGTGTCTCGTTGTGCTTTCGGTAATAAACAAACGCGACGATCTGTTGTGTGTGTAATGATATACCACAACAGCCTTGACACTTGGCGGGGTCTCTGCGGTGCCGGCTTTCGGGTGCGGGCGGTGCCGGCCCACTCACCCCGCCGCCCCGCGATACCCACACCGCCCGGCGCGGGATCTGACCGATGCAATCGCGGGTTGCTGATTGT
>JBCCMW010000320.1:0-4735 GCA_039026175.1 Pseudomonadota bacterium | reverse complement strand
GTGCGCACGATGGACGCGCGCGATCTGGACGTGGCGATCGGCTGGGCGGCGGGCGAGGGGTGGAACCCCGGGCACGAGGACGCGGCGGCCTTTCTGCAGGCCGATCCCACCGGGTTCCTGATGGGCTGGCTGGGGGCCGAGCCGGTCTCGGCCATCTCGGTCGTGCGCCACGCCGCGGGGTTCGGGTTCCTCGGCCTGTACCTGGTGGCGCCCGGCAAGCGGGGTCGAGGCTTCGGTCTTGCCACCTGGCAGGCCGGTATGGCGTACCTGGGCGCGCGTGTCGTGGGCCTGGACGGCGTGCCCGCGCAGCAGGAGAATTACCGCCGCTCGGGCTTTGCCTTGGTCCACCAGACCCAGCGCCACCGCGGCGCGATCCGGGGTGCCCCCGACCCCGCCGTGCGCGACGCGACGCTCGAAGACCTGCCGGCCCTGCGCGCGCTGGACCGCGACATCGGCGGGATCGAGCATCCCCTGTATCTGGACGCCTGGTTCCGCCCCGCCGCCACGCGCCACACCATGCTGTTGGCCGAGGGCGGATCGGTCCGTGCGCTGGGGACCATCCGCGCCTGTCGCGAGGGGCACAAGATCGGCCCCCTGCTGGCGCCCGACGCGCCGACGGCCGAGCGGATGCTGCGCGCCCTGGTCGCGCGCGCGGGCGCACGCCAGGTGATGGTGGATATCCCCGATCCCAACACCGCGGGCGTGGCAATGGCCCGCGCGCTGGGCCTGACCCCGATGTTCGCCTGTGCGCGGATGTACAAAGGCGCGCCGCCGGTCCGCGACCTGACACGCCTGTTCGGCGAGACGACGTTCGAGCTGGGCTGACGCGCCGCCGCCAAAGTGCTGCGGCACCCGTCCGCACAGCGCCGTCACAAAAGCTTCTCGGAAAAACGGCACGGGCCAGTCCAAGCGCGGGAATAACCCGCCGTTGCCCGCGTTCCCCTGCCAGACACCGGCCATCCCGGCCGCACTGGACAGGAGGATGCGATGCCGAACCGCCGCCCCACCGTGCTGTGTACCGCCCTCGTGGCGCTGACCCTGGCCGGCTGCGGTCCGTCCAGCGTGGTCGAGATCGGCAAGGTGCTCGAGCCTGCGCGCCCTGGCTCTCCCACCATCGTGGCGCGCGGCGTGGCCATGCCCTCGTGGCCACGGCCGCGGCGCCAGGAGTTCCGCGACCGCGACGTGCGCGACCTGCTGACCGGCAGCGAAGTGGCGCTCGGCCTCAGCGCCAGCCGCAACCGCCTGCGGATCGTCGACGCCAGCGGCTGCCGCTCGACCCGGCCGCTGGACTGGTTCTCGCCCTCCACCGCCTGGGAAGGCTGCGGCACCTCGCGCAACTGGCACACCGCCGAGGCCGAGGTGACGGTGGAGCGCTCGATCTATCCGCTGCAGGTCGGCGCGCGCGGGCGTTACACCCGGCGGGCGACGTCCCACACCGGCCGCACCTCGGAGCGGACGACCGAGTGCCGGGTGCGCGATGCCGTGACCGTGGACCTGGGCCTGCGCCGCGCGGACGCCTTCGAGGTGCGCTGCGACGACGGGCGGATCGAGCGGACCACCTGGTATTCGCCGGGCGAAGGCCCGATCGCCTACCGCGAAGCCCACGTCGAGCGGGGCCTGCGCAAGGCCTGGGTCAGGGCCGACTAGGCGCCACCCGATCGGGTCCTCTCCCCTGAACGCCCCGTCCTTCCAGCCGCACCACAGGAGCACCGCCATGGGCGATCTCGTCGCCAACTGCCCCGCCCTCGGCCACCCGGTCCGCGCCACAGCGCCGTCGCCGGCCGTCGCGATGGCCCCGTCGGGCACGCCAGCCGACGCGGGTCGCAGCGGGGGGCCCAATGAGGAGCCCAGTGGGGGGCGCAGCGGGGCGCCCAGCGTGGGGTCGAGCGAGGCGCCTGGCGAGGCGCCCAGCGCGGGGTCCAGCGGGGCGGGCACGGCCTTCACCCGGCGCTGGATCGCGCCGGCGGGCCGCACGGGGCTCGGCGCCTGGATCGCCCAGCCCCGCCGGCCCGACCCCGCCGCGCCGGCCCTGGTGGCCGTGCACGGGATCAAGCGCGGGGTGCGCGAGCAGGCCGCGGCCTTCGCCCCGCTGGCCGCCGCCGCCGGGCGCACCGTGATCGCGCCCGAGTTCGACGCCCTGCGCTGGCCCAGCTTCCAGCAGGCCGTGCGCCGGGGCCGCGCCGACCTGGCCTTCGCCCGCCTGTTGGACGACCTTGGGCTGCAGGGCCTGGTGCCCGGGCCCTCGGTCGACCTGGTCGGCTACTCCGCCGGCGCACAGTTCGCCCACCGGTTCGCGATGCTGCACCCCCAGCGGGTGCGCCGGCTGACCCTGTGCGCCGCGGGCTGGTACACGATGCCGGACGAGGCGCCCTTTCCCTATGGCCTGGGCGCGGGCGACGGCGCCGCCGCCCCCTGGGGCCCGCTGATGCAGGCGCGGCTGGGCGAGTACCTGGCGCTGCCCATCACCATCACCGTCGGCGCGCACGACGACGTGGCGGACGTGCACACCCGCCGCAACCCGGCCCTGGACGGCCAGCAGGGCCAGGACCGCCGCACCCGGGCCTGCCGCTATGCCGCGGCCCTGGAACGGGCGGCGCGCCAGCGTGGCCTGCCCGCGCCCACCCTGGCCGTGCTGCCGGGGGCGGGACACGACTTCGCCGCCTGCCTGGCCGCGGGGCTTGGCCCCCTGGCGCTGAACGCCCGCCGGCAGCCCCGTTGACCGGCCGCCCGACCCACCAACCCCAACACCCCACCCCGACACCCGGAGCGCAGCCATGATCGTTGAGACCGACGCCGCCCTGATCGCCCGTGCCGCCAAGTGGGCCTTTACCACCCGCCGCGTGGACCGCAGCGCCGTCGCGGGGCTGGACCGCCACGTCGCCGCCGCCCGCCCGGGCGACTTGGTGCTGGCCCGGGTCGAGCGGATCGGCGCGCACAAGCGCGTGCAGCTGGTCACCGGCCGGCCCGCGGCGCTGTACGTGGGCGACCTGGTCGTGGTGGCCTGTGGCGCGCGCTACGCCCCGGACCAGTTCGAGGGCCTGGCGACCCTGGCGCCCGAGGGCGCGGATCTCTTGGCCGGCGGCGGCGTCGTCGGGACCCTGCGCGAGGCCAACGCCCGCATGGGCGCGCCCACGCGGCTGTCGCCGATCGGCCTGCTCTGCGGGCGCGACGGCCGGGCGATCAACCTGGCCGACCACGCGCTGACGCCCCGCGCCCGGCCGGACGGGATGGTGGTGATCGCGGGCACGGGCGCTGCGATGAACGCCGGCAAGACGACGGCGATCGCGTGCCTGGCCCATGGGCTGACCCGTGCGGGCCACCGGGTCGCGGCGCTCAAGGCCACGGGCACCGGCGCGTGCGGCGACGTCAATGCCTACCACGATGCGGGTGCCGCCTACGTGGCCGACTTCGTGGACGCCGGCATGGCCTCGACCTACCGCGAGCCGCACGAGCGCCTGGTCGCGGGGCTCGACACCCTGTTGGGCCATGCGGGCCGGGCGGGGTGCAGCGTGGCGCTGGTCGAGCTGGCCGACGGCCTGTTCCAGCGCGAGACCGCGGCGCTGATGGCCGACCCGGCCGTGCGCGCGCGCTTCGACGGGGTGCTCTATGCGGCGCGCGATGCGGCCTCGGCCGCGGGCGGGGTGGCGCTGCTGCGCGGCCTCGGGATCGAGCCTGCGGTGCTGACCGGGCTGATCGCGGCCTCGCCCCTGGCCGTGGCCGAGGCGGGCGCCGCCCTGAGCCTGCAGGTGGCCGACCGCGATGTGCTGGCCGACCCCGCCCACGCCGGCGCGCTGCTTGCGCGGATCCTCGCGGGGCGGGGCATGGCGGCCGTGGACATGGCGGCCGGGGGCGCAGCCGGTGGAACAGTTGGGGGCGCAGCCGGGGGCGCGGGCGCCCTGACCGCGGTGCGGGCGGCATGAGCGCGCCGCTCCCCCGCATCGGCGACGACGGGCGCGCCCGCGGCATCGCCGCCGTCGCCGCCCTGTCGCTGGGCCAGGCCGCCGCCGCCGGGGCCGCGGCCATCGCCACGCGCCACCTGTTCGGCGTGCTGGGCGGCCGGACGCCCACCGACGCCCCCGGCACCGATGCCGCGCCTGCGGGGGCCCCCAACGCCCTCGCCGCCCTCGCCGCTCTGCCGGCCGAGACGGTCGCGCTGGCCGCGGTCGCGCTGGCGGGCCTGGCCATCGCCGCCTGCCGGGTGGGCGAGCGTGTGGCGGCCGAGCGTGTCGGCCACCGCTATGCCGAGGCGCTGCGCCTCGCGCTCTTCGCCCACCTGATGCGCCTGCCTGTGCGCACGCTGGCCGCGCGGCGGACCGGCAGCCTGACGCTGCGCTACACCGGCGACTTGGGCGCGATCCGCGGGTGGGTGAGCCTCGGCCTCGCGCGGCTGATCTCGGCCGCGATCGTGCTGCCGGGGGCGCTGGCGGCGGTGGCGTGGATCAACCCCGCCCTGGGCGCTGCGGCCGCCGCTTCGCTGGCGGCGGGCGTCGCCGCGATGGCCGCGGTCGCGGCGTGCCACGCCGGCACCCACGGCAAGGCCCGCCGCGCCCAGGCGGGCCTCGCCGCCCACATGGCCGAGCGCGTGCCCCAGGCCCCGGTCCTGCGCCTGATGGGCCGCGCGGCGGTCGAGCGTGCGGCGCTGGCCAAACGCTCCGCCCGGATGACGGAGACGGCGCTGGACCGCGCACGGGGCGACGCGCTGATGCGCGCGGTCGCGGACGTGGTCGCGGGCCTG
>JBCCMW010000319.1:0-4788 GCA_039026175.1 Pseudomonadota bacterium | reverse complement strand
GTGCACGGCAACCCGCGACGCTGCGGCAACCCGACCGAGGCGCGCGCCGATGCCGAGCGCCCCTGGCGCGAGAACGCGCCGAGCCCGAGTGCCCACGGCGCGAAAACGCGCCGAGCCCCAGTGCCGTCGCCCGGCAGGCGCCGAGGTGCCGTCATCCGGGGCGCCCGCTCCGGGCGCAACGGTGCCGCGCGCGGGCACGAGGCAGGAACCGTGTCGCGCGCGGGCGCGGAGTGGGGCCGCCGCGGCGCCGCACTGTCAGGCGTCAGGGGTCAGGGGTCGGGGGTCAAGGGTCAGGGGTCAGGGGTCGGGGGTCGGGGGTCAGGTGTTGAAGAGGAAATGCAGCACGTCGCCGTCGGCGACGCGGTAGCCCTTGCCCTCGGCCCGCATCTTGCCGGCCTCCTTGGCCGCCTGCTCGCCGCCGAGCGCGACGAAATCCTGGTAGGTAATGGTCTCGGCCCGGATGAACCCGCGCTCGAAATCGCCGTGGATCACGCCGGCCGCCTGGGGCGCCAGGGTACCGGCCGGAATGGTCCAGGCGCGCGCTTCCTTGGGCCCGACGGTGAAGTACGTGATCAGGCCGAGCAGCCCGTAGCCCTCGGCGATCATGCGGTCCAGGCCCGGCTCCTCGAGACCCATGGCGGCCATGTATTCGGCCGCCTCTTGGGGGTCGAGCTGGGCGATCTCCTCCTCGATGCGGGCCGAGATCACGACCGAGCGCGCACCCTCGGCCGCGGCTTTCTCGGCCACCCGGGCGGTTTCTGCGTTGCCGGTGGCGGCGGCGTCCTCGTCCACGTTGCAGACATAGAGCACCGGCTTGGCGGTCAGCAGCTGCAACATGCGCCAGGTCTTGGTGTCTTCCGGCGCGATCTCGACGGTGCGGGCGGGGCGGCCGTCCTCCAGCGCCGCCTTGGCGCGCTCGAGCAGCCGCTGCCCCTCGAGCGCCTCCTTGTCGCCGCCGCGGACCTTGCGCGCCAGGTTCTGCAAGCGACGCTCCACGCTCTCGAGATCCGCGAGCATCAGCTCGGTCTCGATGGTGTCGGCATCGGCGATCGGGTCGACGCGGCCGTCGACGTGGGTGATGTCCTCGTCCTCGAAGCAGCGCAGGACATGGGCGATGGCGTCGACCTCGCGGATGTTGGCCAGGAACTGGTTGCCCAGCCCCTCGCCCTGTGCCGCACCCTTCACCAGGCCTGCGATATCGACGAAGGTGAGCCGCGCCGGGATGGTCTCGCGCGATTTGGCAAGATCCGCCAGACGGTGCAGCCGGTCGTCGGGCACCGAGACCTCGCCGACGTTAGGCTCGATGGTGCAGAACGGGAAATTGGCGGCCTGCGCGGCCGCGGTGCGGGTGAGCGCGTTGAACAGCGTGGACTTGCCCACGTTCGGCAGCCCGACGATGCCGCAGCGAAACCCCATGGCGCACCCCTCGATGCTCAGCCTGTCCGATGCCCGCGCGGGGCCGATGGCGACCCGGGCGGGCGGCGCGCGGCCGACAGGGCCGCACGGGCACACTGGCCGCACGGGCACACTGGCCGCACGGGACGCGACATGCCGCGCGGATGCCGCAAGGCGGCGCGGAAATCAAGCCACGGCCCGGACCCAAGCGCCCGAGCGCGACGCTCGCTAGCCGCGCGCGGGGAACGGGAGGGGGCGCGCGGCAGTTTCGCGGGCCGGATGCGCAGAGCGTGGGTAATCAGCGGGGCTCGGCTAGCGCTTGAAGAGCCCGCGGAGCGCGGCAAAGGGCGAACCGCTCGCTGCGCCGGCGCTCTCGTCGTGGCCGGCGCCCGCGTCAGCCTCTTGCGCGCCCCGGCCGTCGCGGGATTGGGCGGCTCGGCCATCGCCGGGCTCGACGGCCGGCGGTGCCGGACCCCGGGCCGGCTTGCCGGGGGCGGGGGCCAGCCGCGCCACCTCGCTCTGGAACCGGTCGTCGGCCCCTTCGGCCAGCGGCACCACCGCGCGCGCGACCGCGTCGATCAGCGGCTCGACCCAGGCGAGGTCGGCCTTGGGGAAATCGTGCAGCACATAGCCGGCCACCCGGTCCTTGTGCCCGGGATGGCCGATGCCGAGCCGAACGCGGCGGTAGTCGGCGCCGAGGTGGGCGTGGATCGAGCGCAGGCCGTTGTGCCCGGCGTGCCCACCGCCGCGCTTTGTGCGCAGCCGGCCGGGCGCGAGGTCGAGCTCGTCGTGGAAGACCGTCACGTCCTCGGCGCCGAGGCCGAAGAAGCGCGCCGCAGCGCCAACCGATCGGCCGCTGTCGTTCATGAAGGTCTGGGGCTTCAGGAGCGCGATTTTGCGCCCGCCAAGCCGGATTTCGGTCAGGGCGCCCTGGAATTTGCTGCGCCAGGCCGGGGCACCCTCGCGCGCGGCGATGGCGTCCAGCGCCATGAAGCCGATGTTGTGGCGGTTGGCGGCATACTTGGCGCCCGGATTGCCGAGACCGACGTAGAGCTGCACAGCGCCCCCCAAATCACGCCCCCCAAAGAACGCCGCCCGAAGCAAGCGCCCCAAGCACGGCCCCCCGAAGCACGCCCGCCGAAGCAAGTCCCGCGGCGGCGGGCCCACGCGCCTCCGGCGCCCGGGCGATCCGGGGCCTTCGGCCGCGACCGCGCCGCCCGGAGGGCCCGGAAACCGGATCCGCCGGAGGCGCGGGTGCGCCCGGTGCTCAGGCCTGTTGGCTGTTGTGCGCGCGGATCGCTTCGGCGGCTTCTTTGTTGAAAGCGATGCCCGCCTCTTCGAACGCCGTGTCCAGCTCGCCCGACAGCACCATCTCTGTGATGATGTCGCAGCCGCCCACGAACTCGCCCTTGACATAAAGCTGCGGCGTCGTCGGCCAGTCCGAATAGTCCTTGATGCCCTGGCGCATGTCGTCCGAGACCAGCACGTCCACATCCGTATAGGTCACATCCAGGTAGCCCAGGATCTGCACCACGCGCTGGGAGAAGCCGCAGCGCGGCATCTGCGCCGTGCCCTTCATGAAGAGCACCACGTCGCTGCCCTTCACTGTCTCGTCGATCTCGGCCTGGATGTCCGAAAGCTCCGCCATCGTCGGTCTCCATCGTCGCGGCCGCCCGACATGCGCGGCGGGCCGGAGGTTGCTATCGCGCGGGCTCAGCCCCGCCCGCTGTCTGGGCCGCCGCCCGACCCGAGCTCGCCGCCGCCGACGGGCCCGGTCTCGGGCACGCTGGTCTGCAGCGCGAGCGCGTGCAGCCTGGCATTGGCCCCTTTCAGGATGTCGGCAAGTGCCGCATTCACCATCCGCTGCTGCTGCACCCGGTTCTTGCCGCGGAACGCTTCGGACACCACCGTGGCGGCATAGTGATCGCCGTCGCCGGCGAGATCCCGGATCTCGACCACGGCATCGGGGAACGCTGCCCTGATGCGGCTCTCGATCTCGGCGGGTTCCACAGGCATGGGCGCGCTCCCTTTAGTGCCGAGATAACGGTCCCTGCCGAGGCGAACAAGGCCGTCCGAGCCGCCCTCACGCACCGGGCCCCCGTCCGGCCCCCGCGATACTCCCCGCCCCGTGCCCCGCCCCGTGCCCCGCCCTGTGCCCCGTCATGTGCCCCGCCCTGTGCCCCGCAGCATGCCCCGCCGCGTGCCCCGCCGCGTGCCCCGCCGCGCCGGCGAGCAGCCGGTCCAGGACGGCGTCCAGCGGACCCGGATCCTCGGCCACCATCGCCACCGGCAGCACCGTCACGCCGCGCCGGAAGGCTGCGGGCAGGCGGACGGCGTCCTTCTCGGTGGTGACCAGCATGGCGTTCAAACCGCGGGCGTGGCGGCTCAGCCGTTCCAGCACCGCGGGCGCATAGGCCGCGTGATCGGGAAAGGGGATGCGCGCCAGCACCCGCGCCCCCATACGCTCGAGCGTGTCGAAGAACTTGCCCGGACGGCCGATGCCGGCGAAGGCGACGACGGGCAGACCCTCGAGCGCGAGCCCGGTCGGCAGCGGCCGGATCTCGACCTCCAGCGTCGGCGCGGCGCCCAGCGCAGGCCAGAGCGCACGACAGCGCGCGCGTGCCGCGGGCAGGCCCACCAGCAGCACCAGATCGGCGCGGGCGAGACCGTGGCCCACCGCCTCGCGCAGCGGGCCCGCTGGGATCAGACGACCGTTGCCGAAGCCCTGCTCGGCATCCACCGCCAACAGGCGCAGGTCGGGGCGGACGTGCGGGTTCTGATAGCCGTCGTCCATCACCACGGCTGCGGCCCCCGCCGTGGCCGCCGCCGCCGCGCCCGCGGCCCGGTCGCGCGCCACCCAGGTCGGCGCCAGGGCGGCGTGCAGCAGCGCCTCGTCGCCGACGTCCGCCGCCCCGTCGGCACCGCCGCTGTCCTGCGGGTCCACCCGGTGCGGGCCCGCGATCCGGCCTCCATGGCCGCGCAGCAGCACGTGCGCGGCGATCCCCCGCGCCGCCAGACGCTCCAGCACCAGCCGGACCGCCGGCGTCTTGCCGGCGCCACCGGCCGTGAGGTTGCCGACGCAGATCAGCGGCACGCCCGGGTGGGCCGGCCGCGCACGCCAGGCCCGCCACCGACCCCCCAGCGACCAGAGCGCCGCCGCGGGCGCCAGCAGCCGCGCGGCCAGCGCCGGGCGGTCGGGACGGGTGAACCAGAAGGCCGGCGCCCTCATCGCCGCAGCTCCGCGGCGCGGGCGGCGCAGCGTTCGTAACGGCAGGCGGCGCAGCGCACGGCGCAGCGCACGGCGCAGCGGGTGGCGCAGCGCTCGGCACGGCGGGCGGCACAGCGCTGGGCGACCGGCTTCATGCCGGCGCCCGCGCGGCTGGCGCAGCGGGC
>JBCCMW010000318.1:0-4791 GCA_039026175.1 Pseudomonadota bacterium | reverse complement strand
GCCTCGGCCTCGCCGACCGAGGGTTTGAAGACGACGATGCTGGATGGGCTGGGGCCGACGACGAACAGCGCCGCCGCCAGCAGTATCGAGAGGAGCCTGCTCCGCCCCGTCATTCCTGACCCTCCGTGCCCGCGTCGCCCGCCGCATCCTGGGCGTCGTCCGCCCCGGCATCGACCGGCGGCTCCTCCGAGGCGGCGCCATCGCCCACCAGAGCGGGCATGGCCACCGGGATGTCGTCGTCGTCCGGCACAAAGGTGAAGGCGCCTTCGGCAATCTCGGGCGCCAGATCCCAGCTAGTGAAGTACACACGGTACTGCGGCCAGCCCTGCTCGTAGATCCGCGTGCCGACGATCACCAGCGGCAGCGGGCTGTCCTCGTCGGTCGAAATCCAGAGCTGCCAGTCCTCGTCCGGTCCGGCGAAGGACAGGTGGTGCGCGGGCTGCCCGGCCACCATCGTCTCGCCCACATAGGCGACATCGCTCAGCGCCTCGTCCGAGGCGAGGCGATCCGGCAGATCGGCGCTCATCATCGTCCACATCGGCAGCACGGTGCCCGTCCGCTCGCGCGCGGCATCGACCAGGGCCTCGAACGAGTCCTCGAACGGCGTGGTGGCGTAATAGTCCCGGTCGGGCGCCGAGACGGTGAAGACGTTGCCGTCGAAGTAAAAGTCGCGCCGCTCGGCCTCGAACTCGGCGAAGGTCACGAAACCGGCGCCCCGCTGCATGACCGTCTGGCCGCTCTGCAGGAAGGTGAGCTTCTCGCGCCCCTCGATCACGTCATCGTGGCTGACAAACCAGGTGAAACCGAAGGCCGGCAGGCCTGAGACGTAGACGGCCGCGGCTCTGGCGAGGGCGCGCGCGTCGGGTCCCGCCTCCTCCTCGGCCGGTGTCTGGGCGGCGACGGGGGCCGCGGTGCACAGCAGCAGCGCGGCGGGCAACCACGCGAGGACGGTACGGATACAGCGCATGGTTGCAGGCTACCACGCCGCCTCGATACGTCGCCCTCCGAGATCGCAACCGTTGCAGCCTCAGACAGCGTCCACCGCCCCCCCCGGTAGCCGCCGCGTACCCGCCGCGTGCCCGCCGCGTGCCCGCCGCGCCGCCCTGCACCAGGGCACGGCTTTGCGGCCGGGCGCCCCGCCCAAGCCACCCCACAGCGACTGCAGCCCGGCCCTCGGCACCCAGCGCCCGGGAACGGCGCGGCGCGGACCTGCACGGACGGCGATCCTGGTCGCCGGATCGGGGCCGGCGGCGCACAGTCGACACGGGCACGCCCCCTGCACGGTCGGCCGCAGCCGGGCGACCGATGGCCAGGAAGCTGGGGCCTGAACGCGACCCCAGGCCATCGTCGACGCCGGTCGATGCCGTATCCGACGGGTCGGTGCGCCAACTGGGTCACGCCGCCCTGGGTCACGCCGCCCTGGGTCACGCCGCCCAGGCTCAAGTCGTCTTCGGTCACGCCGCCCTGGGGGCCGGTCGCGTTGACTTCGATCCCGCCGCGTTCCGCCTCGGCGGCTGAGGGCGGCTGGCGGGCGAACCCAGCGGCGCCGCCCGGCGATCGCGCCAGCGCGCTTGCGCCTGCGTCAGGTTCGGCCGGGTTGCGTGGCCAGAGTTAACCGCACTTGGAAAAACCGCAGTCCAGGCACACCTCGCAGCCCTCGCGGAGCTGAGTGTTGAAGGAGCCGCAGATGGCGCAGGCGGTCGGGGCCGGGGCATCGCGCGGCGCCGCCGCAGCGCCGTCCGCCGCTACCGCCGTCGCCGCCCTGGCGGCGTCGGGGGCCAGGTCCGGAGGGGTGGCGACATAGCCGATCTCGACCAGGTGCCGCTCGATCACCCCGCCGATGGCGGCCAGGATCGAGGGGACGTAGCGCCCCTTGATCCACGCGCCGCCCCGCGGATCGAACACGGCCTTCAACTCCTCGACCACGAAGGACACGTCGCCGCCGCGGCGGAACACCGCCGAGATCATCCGCGTGAGCGCCAGGATCCAGGCGTAATGTTCCATGTTCTTGGAATTGATGAAGATCTCGAACGGCTGGCGGCGCCCGTCGACGACCACGTCGTTCATGGTGACGTACATCGCGTGCGGGCTGTCGGGCCAGCGCAGCTTGTAGGTGATGCCCTCCAGCGTCTCGGGCCGGTCCAGCGGCTCGGCCCGCGGCGCCGTCGCGCCCGAAGGGCCCGGATCCCCGGCCGCCGGAGGCGCCTCCGGCGCGTGGGGGTCCGGGGCCTCCGGCCGGGACGCGCCGTCGGCCGGTGCCTCGGCGTCGGCCACCGTCAGCACCGAGCCCGTCACGGCGTTCGGGCGATAGGTCGTGCAGCCCTTGCAGCCTTGGGCATAGGCGTCGCGGTAGACCTGTTCGAAATCCTCGAACGCGATGTCGGCGGGCACGTTCACCGTCTTCGAGATCGAGCTGTCGACGTATTTCTGCGCCTCGGCCTGCATCGCCACATGCTCGGCCGGGGTCAGGTCCTGGGCGGTCACCACATGGTCGGGCAGCGGGGCATCGCCGTGGCGCGCGCGCCAGGCCTGCAGGGCGAAATCCTCCACCTCCTCGGTCGCGTGGCCGCCGTCGGGCAGGCGCACCTTGCGGGTGTAGGACAGCGCGAAGATCGGCTCGATGCCCGAGGACACGTTGCCCGCAAACAGCGAGATCGTCCCCGTCGGCGCGATCGAGGTCAGCAGCGCGTTGCGGATACCGTGCGCCGAAATCGCCGCGCGCACGTCCTCCGGCAGGTCGCGCACCTGTTCGGCCGCCAGGTACGGCTCGGCGTCGAACAGCGGGAAGGCCCCCTTTTCGCGCGCCAACGCCGCCGAGGCGCGGTAGGCGGCATCGCGGATGCGCCGCAGCCATGCGCCGGTCTGGGCCACCGCCTCGGGCGCGCCGTAGCGCAGGCCGACCATCGCCAGCGCGTCCGCGAGCCCGGTGACGCCAAGGCCGATGCGCCGCTTGGCCGCCGCCTCGCGCGCCTGTGCCTCCAGCGGGAAGCGCGAGGCCTCGACCACGTTGTCCATCATCCGCACGGCGGTGGCGACCAGGTCGTCGACCTCGCCGCCGTCGATCCCCGCCCCCGGGCCGAACGGGTCGCGCACCAGCGCCGCCAGGTTGATCGAGCCCAGCAGGCACGCGCCATAGGGCGGCAGGGGCTGCTCGCCGCAGGGGTTCGTGGCCGCGATCGTCTCGGCATAGGCGAGGTTGTTGGCGCCGTTCACCCGGTCGATGAAGATCACGCCGGGCTCGGCATAGGCATAGGTCGCGCGCATGATCCGGTGCCAAAGCGCCCTGGCGCGCACGGTGCGATACACCCGCCCGCCGAACACCAGGTCCCAGTCGCCGTCCGCCTCGACCGCGGCCATGAACGCGTCCGTCGCCGCCACGCTGACGTTGAAGTTGCGCAGGCGCGCGGGGTCGGCCTTGGCGTCGATGAACGCCTCGATGTCCGGGTGGTCGCAGCGCAGCACCGCCATCATCGCGCCGCGGCGCGATCCTGCCGACATGATGGTGCGGCACATCGCGTCCCACACGTCCATGAACGACACGGGGCCCGAGGCGTCGGCCCCCACGCCCTTGACCGGCGCGCCCATGGGGCGAAGGGTCGAGAAGTCGTAGCCGATGCCGCCGCCCTGCTGCATGGTCAGCGCGGCCTCGCGCAGGTGGGCGAAGATGTCGCCCAGCGCGTCGCCGATCTCGCCCATCACGAAGCAGTTGAACAGCGTGACCGAGCGGTCGGTGCCCGCGCCCGCCAGGATCCGGCCCGCGGGCAGGAAGCGAAACCCCTCCAGCGCGGCGCGAAAACGCGGTGTCCAGACCTCGGGCTCGGCTTCGACCGCGGCCAGAGCGCCGGCGACGCGGTCCCAGGTGGCGGCGACGTCCGCGTCCACCGGGTCGCCGCCGGGCGCGCGCAGGCGGTACTTCATGTCCCAGATCTGCTCGGCGATGGGCGCGGCGAAGGCGTTCATGCGGGGGCTCCGGCAGCGGGCAGGACGTGAACATAATGCGAACAAACGGCAGCGCGCAAGCACACCGCTGCACAGGTAGCGTATCCCGCACGCGCCGCCTATGCCGCCGGCGCAACCGCGTGCTGATCGGCACCGCGGTGCACGGGCGGCGGCGCCGAACGGAGCGGTGACGGGCGACGCTAGGGCGGCCCAAGGGTCCGCAGCCGCAGCGGGCTAGCCGCGGCGGCCGCTGCGCTGGCCGGGACGGGCGCCGGGGCCGCCGGGGGGTGCGGGTTTGCCGGCGCGGGGGGCGCTGCCCGGGGTTTCGGCCAGGCCCAGCTGATCGCGCAGCACCCGGGGGCGGACCTCGTCCACCGCACCGGCCGCCAGGTCGCCCAGCTGGAACGGGCCATAGGACACCCGGATCAGGCGGTTGACCTCCAGCCCAACGGCCTCCATCGCCCGGCGGATCTCGCGGTTGCGGCCCTCGCGCAGGCCCACGGTCAGCCACGCGTTGGCACCCTGCTGGCGGTCCAGCGCCACCTGCATGGGCTGGAAACGCTCGCCCTCGACCTCGATCCCGCGCTCGAGCGGGGCCAGCGTGTCGGGCCGCGGGGTGCCGCGCACGCGCACCCGGTAGCGCCGCAGCCAGCCGGTCGAGGGCAGCTCCAGCCGCCGCTTCAGCCCGCCGTCGTTGGTCAGCAGCAACAGCCCCTCGGAGGCCAGATCCAGCCGGCCGACCGACACCACGCGCGGCAGGTTGGGCGGCAGGCGGTCGAACACGGTGGGCCGGCCCTGCTCGTCGCGCGCGCTCGTCACCAGCCCCGCAGGCTTGTGATAGCGCCAGAGCCG
>JBCCMW010000317.1:0-4825 GCA_039026175.1 Pseudomonadota bacterium | reverse complement strand
GGCGCGACGGCCGCGTGATGAAGGAGGACGTGGCCCGCGCTGCGGCCCAGCCCGCATCGGCCCCTGCCGCCCGCCCGGCCGCGCCCGCCGCGCGGGCCCCAGCGACGGCTCCAGCGTCCGCCCGGGCGCCGGCCGACGATCAGGCGCGCGAAAAGCGGGTCAAAATGACCCGGCTGCGCCAGACCATCGCCCGCCGGCTCAAGGAAGCGCAGAACACGGCCGCGATGCTGACCACCTATAACGAGGTGGATATGACGGCGGTGATGGGCATCCGCAAGGAGTACAAGGACATCTTCGAAAAGAAGCACGGCGTGAAGCTGGGGTTCATGTCGTTCTTTGTGAAAGCCTGCTGCCATGCGCTGCAGGAACTGCCGGCCGTGAATGCCGAGATCGACGGCGACGAGATCGTCTACAAGAACTACTGTCACGTCGGCGTGGCGGTGGGCACGCCCAACGGGCTGGTGGTGCCGGTGGTGCGCGACGCGCACGAGATGGGCTTTGCCACCATCGAGAAGAAGATTGCCGAGTACGGCGTGAAGGCGCGCGACGGCAAGCTGTCGATGGCCGAGATGCAGGGCGGCACTTTCACCATCTCGAACGGTGGGGTCTATGGCTCGCTGATGTCGAGCCCGATCCTAAACCCGCCGCAGTCGGCCATCCTTGGCATGCACAAAATCCAGGAGCGGCCGATGGCGATCGGCGGCCAGGTGGTGATCCGACCGATGATGTATCTGGCGCTGAGCTACGATCACCGGATCATCGACGGCAAGGAAGCCGTAACCTTCCTGGTGCGCGTCAAGGAAGGTCTCGAGGATCCGCGCCGGCTGCTGATGGATCTCTAGCGTGATGGCGCTGCGGCGCCGCTTGCCCCTCGGCGCTGAACCGCCGGCCGCCCGCTGCCGGGCGACCCGGCGGGAACGGGAGCCCCACGATGTTCGAGATCCAGATCCTGGCGCTGTCCGGCTTGCTCGCCGCGGGGCAGCTGATCGTCTTTTCGGCACTGGCCAACCGCGAGCTGCCGCAGTCCTGGTTGATCGGCCCGCGCGACGACCCGATGCCCACGCCGCTGTCGCCGCTGTGCGCCCGCATGCAGCGCGCCTTCAACAACCAGATGGAGGGGCTGGTGCTGTTCGCCGTCGCCGCGGTCTCGGTGGTGCTGCTGCGCGAAAGCTCGACCATCACCGGCGTGTCGGCCATCGTCTACCTGGCGGCGCGGGTCATTTATGTGCCGGCCTACTGCCTGGGGGTGCCCTGGGTGCGATCGATCGTGTGGATGGTCGGGTTCGCAGCGACCGTCGTGATGCTGGGAGCGGCGCTGCGGTGAGCGACGATGGCATCGAGCCGGGTGCCCCACCGTCGGTCGGTCCTTCGGTCCTCGCGGCCCTGTTGGCCGGGATCGCGCGCCGGATCGGCTGGGTGCTGCTGGCGATCGGGCTCGGCTATACGATGCTGAGCCTGGTCGAGGGACCGCAGCCCGGGCAGAGCACGGCGTCGGCGCTGCGGCTCTACCTGTTCATGCCGGCGGGGCTGTCGCTGTTGGCGCTGGGACGTGGGGTCGAACGGGCGAGCGGCGCGATGTGGTTCTGGACGGTGGTGGCTATCGCCTGTGCGGCCGGGATCATGGCGGTGGGCGGCATCGGCTGGCCGTCGGTGGTGCTAGGCGCGGGCGGTGCGGTGCTGGGCGCGCTGGCGGGTCTGGGCCTGCCGGTCGACGAGGTCGCGCCCGCGCGGGCGATCGAGGTAAGCGTCGTGATCCTGGTCGCGCTCTTCTGCCTCTATCTCAGCGCGGCGGCTGGGGAGGTGCGCCGTGCCGCAGCGGCCGCGCGCGAGGGCGGGCGGCTGTAGCGCGCCGGACGATACGGGACGAGACGGGACGGGACGGGAAGGCACGACCGGCGAGCCGGCTGACAGGACGGCGGGCGAAACGGGTATCGGCACGCAACAAAACGTGGGCACAGCGCGGGCGGCAGGGGGCGGGCGGCATGGCCGGCCGCCGGGCCCGCACCGGGCCCCGGATAGGCCAGCGACGGAAGGACAGGACATGGCAGAGTACGACGTGGTGGTGATCGGCGGCGGACCCGGCGGCTATGTGTGCGCGATCCGTGCGGCTCAGCACGGGCTCAAGGTCGCGTGCGTCGAGGGGCGCGGCGCGCTGGGCGGCACCTGCCTGAACGTCGGCTGCATCCCATCCAAGGCGCTGTTGCACGCCAGCGAACTGGTGCACGAGGCCGAGGGCAATTTCGCCCACATGGGCATCAAGGCCAAGGCGATCGAGATCGACATCCCGCAGATGATGGCCTTCAAGCAGGAGGCGATCGACGGCAACACCAAAGGCATCGAGTTCCTGTTTCGCAAGAACAAGGTCGACTACGTGCAGGGCTGGGGCGAGATCGTCGCCCCCGGTCAGGTCCGCGTCGGCGAGCGGGTGCTGGAGGCCGAGAACATCGTCATCGCCACCGGGTCGGAGCCCGCGTCGCTGAAGGGCGTCGAGGTCGACGAAAAGCGGGTGGTGACCTCGACCGGGGCGTTGGCGCTGGATGGGGTGCCGAAGCGGCTGGTGGTGATCGGCGGCGGGGTCATCGGGCTCGAACTGGGCTCGGTCTGGCACCGGCTGGGCTCGGAGGTCACAGTGGTCGAGTTTTTGGACCACCTGATCCCCGGCAACGATGCCGAGGTGCAGAAGCAATTCCAGAAGATCCTGCAGAAGCAGGGGCTTAAATTCGTGCTGGGGGCGGCTGTGTCGGGCGTGGACAAGGGCAATCAGCTCACCGTGAACTATACGCTCCGCGCCGACGACAGCGCGCACAGCCTGGATGCCGATGTGGTGCTGCTGGCGACGGGGCGGCGGCCCTATACCGCCGGGCTGGGGCTCGACCGCGTGGGCGTCGCGCTGAGCGACCGCGGCCAGGTCCAGGTTGACGGCCACTGGCGCACCAGCGTGGCGGGCATCTGGGCCATCGGCGACGTGATCGAGGGCCCGATGCTGGCGCACAAGGCCGAGGACGAGGGCGTCGCCGTGGCCGACAGTATCGCCGGCAAGGCGGGGCACGTGAACTATGGCGTGATCCCGGGCGTGATCTATACAGCCCCCGAGGTCGCCTCGGTCGGCAAGACCGAGGAGCAGCTCAAGCAGGCGGGCACGGCCTACAAGGTGGGCAAGTTCCCGTTCCTGGCCAACGGCCGGGCCAAGGCCAACCTGGTGCCCGACGGTTTCGTCAAGATCCTGGCCGACAAGTCGACCGACCGGATCCTGGGGGCGCACATCATCGGGCCGGGGGCAGGCGATCTGATCCACGAGGTGTGCATGGCGATGGAGTTCGGCGCCTCGGCCGAGGATCTGGCGATGACCTGCCACGCCCACCCGACCTACTCGGAAGCCGTGCGCGAGGCGGCCCTGGCCTGCGGTATGGGCGCCATCCACGCCTGAGCCGGCCCGCCCCTGTGTGCGCCGGCTGCGCGCGCCGGCTGCGCGCGGCAGGCAGAGACTGGGGGCAGAGTCTGGGGGCAGAGCGTGGGGAGCAGCGAGCGAAGCGCATCGGGCGGAGGGCGGCGGGCGGAGGGTGGCCAGTCGTTCGCCCCGCCGGCCGATCGGTAGCGCCGCGAAACCTTGCTCGTCGCCCGCCCACCCGTGGTCGAGACTGACAGCGATCGCCGAACCGACAATGACCGGCACCGTAGCGCCATGCCACCGTCGCGCCCGCAGCGCGCGCGATGCCACGGCGGTTGCGCTTTGGTGCCTGGAACCCGGCGCGTCGACCGGTACGTTCGCTGCGGCATGCGCGGAGGAGAGACGATGAAACTGCTTGGCATCTCGGGATCGCTGCGCCGGGCCAGCACCAACACGCTGCTGGTGCGCGAGGCGGCCCGCGCCTTCGGCGACGCGGACTTCACGCTCGGCGACATCGACCTGCCGCTCTACAACGGCGACGTCGAGGAGCAGGGGATCCCCGCCACGGTGCAGACGCTGTCGGACCAGGTCGCGGCGGCCGATGCGCTGGTGATCTCGACGCCCGAGTACAACAAGGCCCCGCCGGGGGCGCTGAAGAACGCGCTGGACTGGCTGAGCCGGTTCAAGCCGATGCCGACGGCGGGCAAGCCCTGTGCGGTGATGGCGGCGGCGGCCGGCGGCGCTGGGGGGCAGCGCGCGGTCTCGACGCTGTATCTGATGCTGATGCCTTTCGACGTGCGCCTGGCCGTCAATCCGGAGGTGTTCATTCCTGCCTCGTTCGACAAGTTCGACGCGGAAGGGCGGCTGAAGGACGCCCGCAGCTTTGAGTTCCTGCAAAAGAAGATGGCCGTGCTGCGGGCGATGGTCTGACGCGGCGCCGGACCCGCCCGGTGGCGGGCTACGACCCGGTCGCGCGGGGGTGGGCGGCGGCGTGTGCCGCGACCAGGCCGGTGTCGTCGATCCGGGTATAGACCTGGGTCGAGGACAGCGAGCGGTGACCGAGCAGGGTCTGCACCGCTCGCAGATCGCCCGACCCTTGCAGGATCTGGGTCGCGAAGGCGTGGCGGAGCGCGTGCGGCGTCGCGCTGTCGGGCAGGCCGAGGGTGCGGCGCGCGTCGGCCATGGCGGCGGCAACGGCGCTGCGGGTCAGGCGGCCGCCGCGCACGCCCAGGAACAGCGGCGCCTCGGGGTCGAGGCTGCGTCCGGGGCTGGGGCCGGGGCGATGGGGGCAGGCACGGCGATAGGCCTCGACCGCCTCGGCCGCGACCGGCAGCACGGGCACGTCGCGTTCGCGCCCGCCCTTGCCGGTGACGCGGAGCGACGGGCCCAGAGGGGCGGCGCGCCAGGGCACGCCCAGCGCCTCGCCGATGCGCAGGC
>JBCCMW010000316.1:0-4841 GCA_039026175.1 Pseudomonadota bacterium | reverse complement strand
CGCCCGCGGCGGGCGGCCGGCGGCGGGGCGCGTGGCCCGCGCGGGGCGGTCCCGGCACCCGGGCGCCTCGGTCCGGTGCCCGCGGTCGGCGGCGGGGCGTGTCTGGCCAGAGCCGGCAAGCGTGTGGCGCCCAAGGCCGGGGGGCAGTGGCATCGTCGGGCTTTCGGGTCTGTGGCGGCTGGCGCTAACGTCGCCGCGCCCGCCCGAGGAGGAGCCGATGACCGCACCCGCCTACGACCCCGACAACATCTTCGCCAAGATCCTGCGCGGCGAGATCCCGAACAACACGGTGCTGGAGACCGAGCACTGTCTCGCCTTCCACGACCTCTACCCCAAGGCGCCGGTGCATGTGCTGGTGATCCCAAAGGGCGCTTACGTGAATGCGGAACACTTCGGCGCGGCCGCGTCGGACGCCGAGCTCGCCGACTTTGCGCGGGCGGTCGCGACGGTGGCGCGCGAGACCGGGGTGGCCGAGAGCGTGGGCGGCGAGGGGTTCCGCATCGTCTCGAACGCAGGGACCAACGGGGTGCAGGAGGTGTTCCACTACCACGTGCACGTGCTGGGGGGCCGCGTGCTGGGCCGCATCGTGCCCAAGGCCGAGGGCGAGGCCTAAGGGTAAGGGTTCCGGGGTCGCACCGGCGCGGCGGCTACAGCGCCTCGGCCACGGCCAGGAAGTCGTCGGCAACGATGTCCCAGTCGCCGGGCGCGGCGGGCGGCACCGGGCGGCCGGGGCCGAATTCGGCCGGGCGGTGGACATAGGCCGCGGCAAGGCCCGCGGCCCGGGCGGCGGCCAGATCGGCGGGGTGTGCTGCGACCAACATCACCTCGCTCGGCGCCAAGCCGAGGGCGGCGGCCGAGCGGACATAGGCGGCCGGGTCGGGCTTGTAGGCCCGCGCCACATCGGCACCCAGGATCGCGTCCCACTGCAGCCCCGCGTAGCGCGCCAGCCGGGCCATCAGCGCGATCGAGCCGTTCGAGCAGGGCGCGACCAGCGCCTTGGCCCGGATCGCGGCGATGCCGGCAGCGGCGTCGGGCCAGGGCGGCAGCCGCTCCCACGCGCGGTTGAGGTCGGCGAGCGCAGTCTCGTCAAGCCGCCCGGCGTGGCCGCGGGCGGCCAGCACGCGCTCCAGGTTCTCGCGGTGCAGGGCGTCGAGCGGCGTGTAGGCGCGCGCGCCGCTGCGGACCGCCTCCATCGACGGCTGGTACTCGGCGCGCCAGGCATCGGCCACGGCGTGGGCGTCGTCGGCGATACCGGCGGCGGCGAAGACGCGCGCGACCTCGGCCGCCACGCCGGTGCGCCAGTCGACCACGGTGCCGAACACGTCGAAGATCACACCGCCGATCGCCATGCCCGGTCCCACCTCGCCTCAGTCGGCCGGCACCAGCCAGCCGCGGTATCGGATCATCGGCCCCACCAGCCGAAGGCGCACGGCGATGTCAAAGGCGAAGCGGCCGTCGCCGCCGTCTGCCTCGCGGGCGTCGCTGATCGGCAGCAGCGGGCGGGGCAGGGGCACGCCGCAAAACCGGCCGGCAGCCACGGCCAGCGACAGGGCGCCGTCGGCGTCGACGTCCAGGGCAAGATCGAAGCTCGCCGGTCCGATCCGCTCGCGCACCCGGGCGGCACCGGCGGGCGCCAGGGTGGTCGTCATGGCGTGGCGGCCGAAGCGGCGGTGCCAGCGCTCGTGCCCCTCGGCCGTGCGCTCGACCGTCACGGTGACGGGCACCGCGGCGCCGTCGGGCGGAAAGCCGAAGGCGCCGGCCAGGGCGCGGGCCACCGCATGGGTGCCGCGCGCGACCTGCGCCTCGCCGGCAAAGCGCGTCGCAGGTCCCGCGTGAAAGGCGCGCACGGGCGGGGCCAGCCGCGCCCATGCGGCGCCGAGAGCGCGTTGGAACAGCGGCGCCATGGCCGTCAGCCGATCAGTCGGGCACGGAGCGCTGCGTCGGGCAGCGTGCAGAGCGCGGTGCGCCCCAAGAGGCGGTAGCGGTTGCGCGCGACCCGGGCATAGAGCCAGCGCCGCACCGGGCCGGGCGGCAGCATCGCCAGGCGGCCGAGCCAGCGCACCCAGCCGCCCATCTGCCCGGTCGCCTCGGCGATGCCGCGCATCCCGCCATAGGCGCGCCCGTCGATCAGGCAGAGCCAGCTGTCGGGGTCCTCGGCGTCGAGGCCGAAGTGGCGCATCACCGCGCGACCCAGCGGCGACTGCACCGCACAGAGCCGGATGCGCCCCTGCCGGTCGTGGCGGGCGACGAAGCGGGCCCAGTGGCTGCAGAGCGTGCAGGCGCCGTCGACGAACAGCACGGGACCGTCGTCGGGGAACGCCGGCACCGAGGGGTCGGCACGATAGGCGTACGGAGTTCTGTCGGAAATTTCCATCATGACAGAAATTGGTGTCGGCTGGCCGTGGGTGCCAGGGCCGGCGCGCGGCCAGATCGCCGCAGCCCGCTACAGCGGCTTGGCATAATGGATGCGGGTCTGGCTGCCGCCCAGCACCGTGGTGCGCCCGGTCTCGCGATAGCCGCGGGCGGCATAGATCGCCTGGTTCTCGGTCATCACCAGGTTGGTCAGCAGGCGTGCTTCGGCATGGCCGCGCCGGCGGCCCTCGTCCTCGGCGAAATCCATCAGCCGGCGGCCGTGCCCGCGGCCCTGCCAGGCCGGCGCAAGGGCAACATGGTCGATCACCCAGGCGCCCCCGCCTGCGCTCTCGCCTGCGCCCGGGTCCGCGTCGACGGCGCATAGCAGGTAGCCGCCGATCCCGTCGCCCGGGTCGAACCGCGCGGCCCAGGCCAGGCCCGCGGCGACGGCAGAGCGGAAATCGGGACGCATCGCCGGCGGTTCCACCCCGCCCAGCCGCGGCAGATAAGGGCGATAGGCGGCCAACGCGACGGCGACCATCGCGGGCACGTCGGCGGGCGTCGCGGGCACCAGCCGCACGAGGCGCGCTCAGACCCGGTTGTCGCCGATGCGGCCGCGGTTCTCGCCGACCTGGCCGCGGTGCATCAGCACGTGATCGAGCAGCACGCAGGCCATCATCGCCTCGCCCACCGGCACGGCGCGGATGCCCACGCAGGGGTCGTGCCGGCCCTTGGTGACCAGGTCGCTCTCGACCCCTTCGGTGTCGATCGTGCGCCGCGGCGTGAGGATCGAGGACGTGGGCTTGACCGCAAAGCGCACCACCACGTCCTGCCCCGTCGAGATGCCGCCCAGGATCCCGCCGGCGTGGTTGGCGGCAAAGCTGGGGCGGTCCGCGTCCATCGCGATCTCGTCGGCGTTCTCGCTGCCGCGCAGCGCCGCCGCGGCGAAGCCGTCGCCGATCTCGACGCCCTTGACCGCGTTGATCGACATCATCGCGGCGGCCAAGTCGGTGTCGAGCTTGCCGTAGATCGGCGCGCCGAGGCCCGCGGGCACGCCGGCGGCGACGATCTCGATCACCGCGCCCACGCTGTCGCCGTCCTTGCGGAGCGCGTCCATGAACGCGGCCCAGGCCTCGGCGTCCTTGGCGCTGGGGGCGAAAAAGGGGTTGCGGTCGACCTCGGCCCAGTCCCAGGCGGCGCGGTCCACGGCGTGGGGGCCGAGCTGGACCAGCGCGCCGCGGATGGTCAGCCCGGGGCAGATCTCGGCCAGCGCCGCGCGCGCAATGCCCGAGGCCGCGACCCGCGCCGCCGTCTCGCGCGCCGAGGACCGGCCGCCGCCGCGGTAGTCGCGGATGCCGTACTTGACCCAGTAGGTATAGTCGGCATGGCCGGGCCGGAAGCGGGTGGCGATCTCGCCGTAGTCCTTGGAGCGTTGGTCGGTGTTGCGGATCATCAGTTGGATCGGGGTGCCGGTGGACTGCCCCTCGAACACGCCGGACAGGATCTCGACCGCGTCGGCCTCGCGGCGCTGGGTGGTGTAGCGGCTCTGCCCCGGTTTGCGGCGGTCCATCCAGTGCTGGATCGCGGCGGGGTCGATGGGCACGCCGGGGGGACAGCCGTCGACGGTGGCGCCGAGGGCCGGGCCGTGGCTCTCGCCCCAGGTGGTCACGCGGAAGAGATGGCCGAAACTGTTGAGCGACATGGCACCTCGGCGCGGGCTGGTCCCGGGGTCCGCGGCGCGGGACCGTCGCCGTGGCTGGGGTGAAAGCACCTGCGGGCGGTTCGGGCAAGGGCGCCGGCGGCGCAGCCGCGCCGCGGGACGGGGCGGGCGGGGTGGGGCCCACGAAAAAACCCGCCGGCGGACCGGCGGGTTCGGGTGGGGCCGCGGTCAGTGTGGGGCCGCGGTGGGGGCAGGATTACTCCTTGCCCTTCACCGACGCCCAGATCTGCTTGTTGGTGTAGTACAGCAGCACGGCCAGGATGGTGAGCATCAGGAAGTTGCGGATGCCCGCTTCCTTGCGCTCGACCAGCTTTGGCTCGGCGGCCCACATCAGGAAGGCGGCCACGTCCTTGGCCTCCTGCTCGATGGTGGCCTCGGGCGGGGTGTAGCCGTTGGCGTCGCCGTAGACCAGGTACTCGACATCGTCGCCCCACAGCGGCTGCGACATGTTGATGTAGCCGCCCGGATACACCGAGTTGCCATAGAGGATGGTGCCCGCCTGCTCCTTGTCCTCGCCGGTGTAGCCGACCAGCAGCGAGTAGATGTACTCCGGCCCGCCAATGCCCTGCAGCAGCTGGTTGATGCCGCTGCCATGGGGGCCGAAAAAGCCGGCGCGGGCCTTGGCCAGCAGCGACATGTCCGGCGCGCCCAGCAGGTCGTTAGCCGGAAACTTGTCCGACGGGCGGCAGGTGCGCATCTCGCCGGTGTTGCGGTCCTCGCACTCGTACTGCTCGGCGATGGCGCGGACCTGCTCCTCGGGGAACTCCGG
>JBCCMW010000315.1:0-4850 GCA_039026175.1 Pseudomonadota bacterium | reverse complement strand
GCGATCCGGGTCGAGACGGTCATCGCCTCCTCCTGGTCGTGGGTCACGATCACGAAGGTGAGGCCGAGCTGTTCCTGGATCGAGACCAGTTCGAACTGCGTCGCCTCGCGCAGCTTGCGGTCCAGCGCGCCGAGCGGCTCGTCCAGCAGCATCAGCTTGGGCTTGCGCGCCAGCGCCCGCGCCAGCGCCACGCGTTGGCGCTGACCTCCGGACAGCTGGTGCGGCTTGCGCGCCGCGAAACGCTCGGCGCGCTGGACCGCAAGCTGCGCGAGGCGACGCAGTTCGAACTGGTCTCGATCCAGGAACAGCTCGGCCTCACCTTCGTGATCGTGACCCACGACCAGGAGGAGGCGATGACCGTCTCGACCCGGATCGCGGTGATGCGCGAGGGCAGGATCGCCCAGCTTGGCGAGCCGCGCGAGGTCTACGAGGCACCGCAGACGCGCTATGTCGCCGAGTTCATCGGCGACGTGAACGTGCTGGAGGGCGCGGCCGAGGCCGGCGCTGCCACGTTGGCGCTGACGTGCGGGGGCCGGGCGAGCCTGCCGGGACCGGCTGCTGGCGGCGCGATGGCGGTGGCGATCCGGCCCGAAAAGGTCTCCATCGCCCGCGCGCCGCAGGGCGAGACCGTTGCGGCCGCGGCGCGCGACGACCGGCTGGCCGGGGTGGTCGAGGACATCGCCTATCTCGGCGACATCTCGGTGTTTCACGTCCGCCTGGCCGACGGGGCCCGGGTCAAGGCGACGCGCACCAACCGCCGACGCGCCGGGGCGGACGAGATCACCTGGGACGATCCGGTCGAGCTTGCCTGGGACCCCAGCGCGGTGGTGCCGCTGGCCGACTGAAGCCGCTCAGCGCCCGCTGCCCGATGCCGGGCCCGCCCTGCGCCCCGCGGTGCGAACGGGGCCAGCCGTGTGACGACCGCGTCCCCGCCCGCCGTCGCGCCCCAGCGTGGCCTCGCGCCCCTGCCCGCCGTTGCGCCCCAGCCCACCGTCGCGCCCCGGCCCGCCATCGCGCTCCAGCCGGCCGTCGCGCCCCAGCGGGCCGTCGCGGCCAAGCCGGCCATCACACGATGGCTTCGCCGCATCGCCCGCCTGGCGGCGGACGGCGCGGCGACCCGGCCCGCCACCACCCCCGCCACCACCGCGCGGCTTCGCCGCGGCGATGGCGGGGATGGGGTGCGGTGGGGTGGGGGTCTCCGCCGTCTCGGGGTGCGCGCTGTTCCGTCTCGACCGCATCTTGGCGCCCGCCGGGGTTTCGGGCGCGTGGTGTCGGGGGGCGTCGCACCATGCTGACCCCGCGGTCGTGGTCGGCAGTCGGTCTCGCATCGTATGTCTTCGGCGGGCATCGTCGGCGGGCATCGTCGGCGGGCGTTGTCGGCGGGCGTCTTTGGCGGGCAACCTCGGCGGGCGTCGTCGGGCGGCACCGTCGTCGGGTGTTGTTGGCGGGTGTTGTTGGCGGGTATCGTTGGTCGGGGGCTTGGTTCTCAGGCGTCGTCGTCGGGCGCGGCCAGGCGCAGTTCGCCGCGGGCCTCCAGCGCGCGGACGCTGGCGACCACCGCTGCCTGGGCGGCCTCCCCGTCTTTGCGGCGCGGCTTGTCGATGTCGCGGATTTCGTCGCGGATCTGTTCGGCGATGCGCGAGGAGATGCCCGACAGGATGAAGTCGAATGCCTCGGAGCCCAGTTCCTGGCCGTAACGCAGGGCGCGAAGCAGCGTTTCGCGCTCGACCTCGCGCACCAGCGCGGCCATGTCGCGCGGCTGCATCCGCTTGGGAATATCGTTGAAGGTGAACATCTTGCGCCGGACTTCTTCGGCGAACTCCGGCTGATGCTGTTCGAGATAGCCCAGGATGTGATCGCGCGTCTCGGCGCTGGTATAGTTCATGATGGCGCCCACACGCTCGGCCGGGTCGCGGCGCGGCGCGGTGTGGGCGTTGGTGGCCAGGAAGTCGCGGCTGACCGAGGCGCCGATCGCCTCGATCACGTTCACGTCCAGGCTCTGCGCGCGGGTGATGCCCTGTACCACCTCGCGCGCGCGGTCCGGGTCGAAGCGGTTGAGCACGCGGCCGGCATGCTCGGACGACAGTTTCGAGAGGATCACGGCCGCCGTTTGCGGATGCTCGCGCGACAGGTACTCGGCCAGCGCGTCGTCGTTCACCTTGCCGAGCTTCTTCCAGACGTTGCTGGCCGAGGGGCTGTCGACATCGTCCAGGATGCGGGTCAGCAGGCCCTCGGCGATGTGCGGCTCCAGCATCTCGCGCGCGGCGGCGAGACCGCCGCGCACCAGGCTGTCGTGGGTGTGAATGGCGTCCAGAAACTCCGCGATGACGAGGCGCACCGTGTCGGCGTCGATCAGACCGAGGCGCGCCATCGCGCCGGTGAAGTTGCGCAGCGCCCCCTCGTCCAGCGTCTCGAGGATCGGACCCGAAATCTCGGGCCCGAGCGCGACGATGACCACGGCCGCCTTCTGCGACTGGGTGAGCTGGCGCGCCGACTTGCCGCCCTTGGCGGTGCCGGTTGCCAGCGGCGGGCTGGCGGCGGCGGCGGCGGCGGCTTCCGCGGCGGCCCGGGTCGGCGACGGCTCGGGCGGGCTCATCCGTACCCCCGCACCAGCGCGCTCGCGACCAGCGTCCACCCGTCGGCCACCACGAAGAACGCGAGCTTCAGCGGCAGCGAGACGACGATGGGCGGTACCATCATCATGCCCATCGACATCAGCACCGAGGCGACCACCAGATCGATGATCACGAAGGGCAGGAACAGCATGAAGCCCACGGTGAAGGCGGCGGCGATCTCGGACAGCATGAAGGCGGGCACGAGCAGCGACAGCGGCGCAGGCTCGCCCGGTGCGGGCAGCGTGGCCCGCGGGGCGGCGGCGGCGAGCTCGGCGATGGTCCCGGGGTCGGTGCGCCCCTCCATAAAGGCGCGGAGCGGCGGCTCGGCGCGGGCGAAAGCCTCGGCGATCGCGATCTCGCCGTTGGAGAGCGGCGCAATGGCGCGGGTCCAGACCTCGTGCAGGACGGGTTCCATCACGAAGTATGTCAGGAACAGCGCGAGGCTGATGATGAGCATCGCCGGGGGCGCGGTCTGCAGCCCCAGACCCTGGCGCAGGATCGACAGCACCGTCACCATGAAGGGGAAGGCCGTGACCATCATCGCCAGGCCCGGCGCGATGCTGAGCACGGTGACGGCGGCGAAAAGCTGCAGGATGCTGGCGGTGAGCGGACCGCCCCCCTCGCCCTCGCCGCCGAGGTCGATGGTCACGCTCTGCGCCGCCGCGGGCCCCGACGCGAGCACGAGCGCCAGGCAGGCGAGGGCCAGTGCGGCGCGAAACGTCCTGCCGGTCGGCGCGGGGTGGCGGAGCCGGGTTGCCCTACGTAGGGCGGCGTCGCGCCGGGTGCCGCACGGCCGGTCGGTCGGTGGCGCGCTGCTCGGCCCCCGGTGCGCCGGTCGAACGGGCCTGGCTGCGCTGGCCGGATCGGCAGCGGTGCTGGAACGACCCGTGCCGATGCGGCGGCCGGCGGCGAGCGGGCCGTGTCCCCGTTCAGAACAGGTCCGTGACATCCACCACCTCCGTGAGGCGGACGCCCAGACGGGCGCCGTCTTCGCCCAGCTCCTCGAGCTCGCCGCGGGCGATAACGCGGTCGCCCACCATGATCTGGACCGGATCGTCGACGCGCGAGGACAGCGGCAGCACGGTGTCGCGGCGCATGGCCAAGAGCTCGCCGATCACCGGTTGCGCCTGGCCTACCGACACCACGACCTCGACCGGGACCGAGAAGATCGCGCGGCGGTAGGATTGTTCCGACTGGTTCATCTCGGCGTTCTGGCCCAGATCCTCCAGCGCTGCGCGTCCCGGCGGCGTGCCGGCCGGGCCTGCCGCTGAGCCCGCGTTCGGGGTGCCGCCGTCCGGCGCGCTCGGGTCCTGCTCGCTCACGCTGGGTTCTCCTCGGAAGGCTTGGGCAGTTGCTGTGCCAGGATTGAAAGGGCGGTCTCCGCCAGCCGGTCGGGGTCGAGATCGGGTGTCGCGGCGTGCCAGGTGATGTTGGCGGTGCCGGGGGCGAGGCCGGGGTCGCCGGCGATGCTGAACACACCGGCGGGGCGCCGCCGCTCCAGCGCCGCGGCCAGCGGGTGGACCAGCGACGGGGCGACGCGCAGAGCCAATTCGCCGGGCGGTGCTTCGGCGGCGATGGCGCGCCCGGCGGCGGCGATCGCCTCGGCCGTGTCGGCGGCGGCCAGGCGGGGCAGGCAGTGGGTTGCAGCGCGGCCAAAGGCAGCGGCGGCGCGGGCCTCGGCCGCGCTGCGGATGTCAGAAAGCGTGTCGGAGAAGGCGTCGAGGCGGGCCGCAAGGGCATCGAGTGCGGCGTTCTCAGCGGTGCCTTCGCCCCGCGCGGTGTCGACCACGGGCAGCGCCACTGTGGCGGAGGCTCGCGCGCGTGCATCCTCGGGTGCGGCGGCGGGCGGTGCCTGCGGCACCAGGCTGCCGTCAGCTACGGCGTCGACCCCGCTTGCCGTGTTTGGCGCGCTTCTGCGCTCGGCCGGGCGGGCGGGCGTCGCGGCCGCCGCGTGGGGCAGTCCGGGCTTGGCTGGGGCCCCTGCGGTAGGCGGTTCGGCTGCCGCGGCGGCGTTCGGTGCGCCGTTGCCGGCGTCGATCGGCGGCGGTGCCTCGGCCGGCGACGGCGGCGCGGCTGCATCGCCGGTGTCGGCAGAGGGCATCGGGCCGTCGGGGGTCGCGCTTGGCGCTGGCGGGGCGAGGGTGCCCGGAGCGGCATCGCTGTCGGTGCGCTCCCCGGGCGCGATCGGCGGCGCGATCGGCGGCGGCAGCGGTGCTGGCGGCTCGGTCTGGGTCG
>JBCCMW010000314.1:0-4919 GCA_039026175.1 Pseudomonadota bacterium | reverse complement strand
GGCCTGGAGACCGAGACCGAGGTCGTCGAGGGCATGCAGTTCGACCGCGGCTACCTGTCGCCGTACTTCATCACCAACGGCGACAAGATGCTGGCCGAGCTCGAGGACTGCTACATCCTGTTGCACGAGAAGAAGCTCTCGTCGCTGCAGCCGATGGTGCCGCTCCTCGAGACCGTGATCCAGACCGGCAAGCCGCTGCTGATCGTGGCCGAGGATGTCGAGGGCGAGGCGCTGGCCACCCTGGTGGTCAACAAGCTGCGCGGCGGGCTCAAGATCGCAGCCGTCAAGGCGCCGGGCTTCGGCGACCGTCGCAAAGCCATGCTGCAGGACATCGCGATCCTGACCGGCGGCGAGGTGATCTCGGAAGACCTGGGCATGAAGCTCGAGAACGTGTCGCTCGACATGCTGGGCGTCGCCAAGAAGATCCGCATCACCAAGGACGAGACCACGATCGTCGACGGTGCGGGCGACAAGGGCGACATCGCGAGCCGGGTTACCCAGATCCGCCAGCAGATCGACGAGACGAGCTCGGACTACGACCGCGAGAAGCTGCAGGAGCGGCTGGCCAAGCTGGCCGGCGGCGTTGCCGTGATCCGCGTCGGCGGCGCGACCGAGGTCGAGGTCAAGGAGCGTAAGGACCGCGTCGACGACGCGCTGAACGCCACCCGCGCGGCCGTGCAGGAGGGCATCGTGCCGGGCGGCGGCGTAGCCCTGGTGCATGCCGGCAAGGCGCTCGACGGCCTGACGGGCGAAAACCCCGACCAGGACGCCGGCATCGCCATCATCCGCCGCGCGCTGGAGGCGCCGCTGCGCCAGATCGCCGAGAACGCAGGCGTCGACGGCTCGGTCGTGGCCGGCAAGGTGCGCGAGCAGAGCGACACCAAGTACGGCTACGACGCCCAGAAGGACGTCTACGGCGACCTGGTGGCCGCCGGCATCATCGACCCGGCCAAGGTGGTGCGCCACGCGCTGGAGGACGCGGCCTCGGTCGCGGGCCTGCTGATCACCACCGAGGCGATGGTGGCCGAGAAGCCCGAGAAGAAGGACGCCGCCCCCGGCGGCGGCATGGGCGACATGGGCATGGGCGGCATGATGTGATCCGCCGGGCCGGGCCGCCGCGCCCGGCCGACCCTGCCGCAACCGGAAGGGCCGCCGCCGAGGCGGCCCTTTTCCTTTGTCGCCGCTCCCTCGCCGACCGACCGCGCCAAGACCCGCTGCCCCCCGCCGGTCGTTCCCCGCCCGCTGCCCCCGCCAGACGCCCCCGCCAGACGACCCGTCCGCGCGACGGCGCGCCGCCAACTCCGCGCGATGCGCATCGGCCGGCCCCTTCCAGACCGCGCCCGAAATCGGTTCCACACCGCCGGGCGAACGCCCAGGGGCCGGCCGCCCGGCGCGCACGACGCGCGAAGCGCCCGGATCCCCCAGGCGCGGAGCGCTCGACCGCCCTGCGCGGAGCGCTCGACCGCCGCGCGCGGAGCGCTCGACCGCCGCGCGCGGAGCGCTCGACTGCTGTGCGGGGTGGTGGGGCGGCGAAAGGTTCACGCCAGGCATCGACCTCGCGTGAACGTGTCTGGGCAGGGGCGCCGCGGGCGCCATCCTCCTCCCCGCCGCAGCCCTATGCGCCTCGGGAGGTCTCTCATGCCACGTGCCATTGCCGTCATCGCCGCGGTCGTCCCCCTCGCCCTGCTGGCGCCGCTCGCGGCCCCCGTCCTGCCGACCGTCGTCCACGCCCAAACCGCGCCCCAGGGGCAGCCCGACACTCGGGCCGAGGTGCCGGGGCAGCCCGGCAGCGACACACAGGCCGAGGCCCCGCAATCCGGTGCCCCGCAACCCGGTGCCCCGCAACCCGGTGCCCCGCAATCCGGTGACCCGCGACCCGAAACCGCGCCCGACCAAACCGTCGACGCGGCGCCCGATCAGGCCCCCGGCTTCGGCAGCATGACAGTCGACCGCGCGGCCTCGGTGTTGCGCCGGCTGGACCCCGAGGCCCAGACCGCCGCCAACGGGCGCATGGTGCAGATCAGCGTCGAAGGCACCGAGGTCATTTTCGTCTCGGACCCGCGCCGGAACCGCATGCGCCTGATGAGCCGCATCGGCCCCGCCTCGGCGCTCAGCCCCGAACAGTTGATCCGCATCGCCCAGGCCAACTTCGACAGCGCGCTCGACGCCCGCTACGCCGTGGCCCGCGGCCAGCTCTGGTCGGTCTACATTCACCCGCTGGCCGAACATACCGAAGCGCAGCTGATCGCCGCCGTCGGCCAGGTGGTGAACGCCGCCACCTCGTTCGGCACCACCTATTCCAGCGGTCTGCTCACCTTCGGCGGCGGCGATTCCAACGCGCTGCGCCAGCGGGCCCTGATCGACGAGTTGCTGAAGCGCGGCGAACCGATCTGAGCGCCGGGCACTGGCGTCACCCGCCCGTCGCCCCGCCGCCCGTTCCAGCACCGCCCGTCGCCCCGCCGCCCGTCACTACGCCGCCCGTCGCCGCCCCGCCTGTCGCCGCACTGCTCCTCGCCGCACCGCCCGACGCGCCACGCGACACACCGTTCGCCGACGCGCGCGCTGGGGCGCCCGTCGCCGACCCGCCTGCCGCGGCCCCGGGCGCCGCACCGGGCGCCGCACCGTCTTCGCCGTCGCTCGAACAGCCACGCTCGGCGGCCAGCCAGGCCAACCGGGCGTCGCGGTCCTGCAGCGCGCGCAGCTCGATCTGAGCCGACTGCGACAGATCCAGCGCAAAGATCGCGGGCCAGAACACCACCGCGCCGACCACGCCCTTGGCCACATTGCCGTCGCGCGTCCGGCCGTCGGTCCCGGCCAGCCGGAGAGCCTCGGCACGGTTGCGCTCGCGCTCTGCCGCGATCGCCGGGCACGCCATCGACGCATCGCGGGGCTGGGCGACCGGTACGGGGTTCGAGGGCGCGGCAGCACAGGCCGCCAGCAGCGCCACGACGGCCAGGCGCATGGACCCTCGGGCAACGGTAGAGGCGCACATCGGCGGTCGTCCCCAATCGGGCCGGCTGGACAAGTCGGCGGCCAGCGGAAAGGCTACGCGACGCCCAGCCAGGCACCAAGCCCACACGAAGCCCCCATAGGGCCGCCGCAACGCCGAACGGAGCCGATGTCTTGACCGCCCGACCGATCTTGCCGGCCACCGTGACTGCGCTCCTGCTGAGCGCTTGCGCCCAACCCGCGGCGGTCGAGGGTATGGTGGCCGCACCCACCCCCACGCCTGCCGCCGGCACGGCACTGCAGCAGGCGGTATGCGTGACCGCGGTCACCGGGGCGAGGAGACCAACCCGCTCTGGACTTCTGAGGTCGACGACGCGGGCTTTCGCGCGGCCCTCGAACGCTCGCTCGCCGTCAACGACCTCGCACCCGCCGGGCCCCAGGGCTGCCGCTATGGGCTGACGGCCAACCTGCTGGGCGTGGCGCAACCCGCGGTCGGCTTCGACCTCGAGGTCACGGCCAACGTCAACTACGGCGTGTTCCGCTACGACCGGCCCTTCTACCAGTCGACCGTGCAGACGCCCTTTACCGCCGACTTCTCCAGCGCGTTCCTTGCGGTCGAGCGGCTGCGGCTGGCCAACGAGGGCGCCATCCGCACCAACATCGAGACCTTTCTGGAGGAGCTGAAGGTCGAGGCGCAGCGCCAGGCCGCGGCCGACCCCGTGGCGCCGGTCGACGATGCCGAGCCGCCGGGCAGCTGAGCCACGCCGACCTGCCGACACCGCCGATAACGACCCCGAAGACCCAAGCTTGCACCAATGACCAGCGCGGCGGCGGGACAGCCGCGCCTCCCGCCACCACCGTCCGCGCGGCCGCCGGCGTTGGATCGGCGGTGCCGGCCCGGCGCCGGGCGCCGCGCCCCGGTCCGCTGGCGCCCGCCCTGACGACGCGCTGATCGCCCCCAACGCTGCCTGCCTCCGCGCTGCCTGCCTCCGCGCTGCGCGTCCCGGCGCTGCCTGTCCCCGCGCTGCGTGTCCCCGCGCTCCCTGCGTCAGCGCTGCGTGTCCCGGCGCTGCCTGTCCCCGCGCTGCGTGTCCCGGCGCCCCGTCGGCCGATGGTCGCGGGGCGAAAGCACCGCCGAACCGGCGGGCGTGCTTGCCAAACCCGCCGCGCGCTGGCTTACGTTGTGATCATGCGCCGCCTGCCGGCCCCATCCCGGGCCCCTTGCGACGCACCCGTGGCACATGCAGCGAGGATCCCGGAGCGATGGCCGACGACATGCTGACCAACGCGCAGACGCGCGATCTCGAAGCGCTGCTGCACCCCTACACCAACGCCCCGGCGCACCGTCAGGTCGGCGCCCACATGATCGAGGGCGGCGCCGGCGTCCATGTCTGGGACGACCGTGGCCGGCGCTATCTGGAAGGGATGGCCGGGCTCTGGTGCTGCGGCCTGGGCTTCGGCGACGACGAACTGATCGAGACGGCGCAGGCCCAGCTTGCGCGCCTGCCCTACTATCACCTCTTCGCCGGACGCACGCACGAGCCGGCGATCGAGCTGGCCGAGGCGATCAAGGACCTGTTCCCGGTGCCGATGGCGCGCGTGTTCTACGCCTCCAGCGGTTCCGAGGCGAACGACACCCAGGTCAAGCTGCTCTGGTACATGAACAACGCCCTGGGCCGGCCCGAGAAGAAGAAGATCATCAGTCGCAAGCGGGGCTATCACGGCGTGACGCTGGTCGCTGCCTCGATGACCGGGCTGCCGCTGAACCACGGCGGGTTCGATCTGCCGTTCGAGTTCATCAAGCACACCCGCACGCCGCACCACTGGCGCGAGGCGCACGAGGGCGAGGACGAGCACGCGTTTTCCGCGCGCCTCGCCGCCGAACTGGACGCGATGATCGAGGCCGAGGGGCCCGAGACCGTGGCCGCCTTTATCGCCGAGCCGGTGATGGGCGCCGGCGGCGTGATCGT
>JBCCMW010000313.1:0-4924 GCA_039026175.1 Pseudomonadota bacterium | reverse complement strand
GCGCGACCAGCCCTGAGCAATCGCCTCGGCCTCGGCCTCGGAATCCGGGGACGAGGATATCCGGTTCATGGCCCGCGCCATCGAGATCAGCGCGCGGGCCCTGGCCGAGGACGGCGTGCGCCCCTTCGGCGCTGTGATCGTGCGCGACGGCGAGATCGTTGCCGAGGGGGTGAACCGCGCGCTGGCCGATCACGACCCGACCTCGCACGGCGAGATCGAGGCGATCCGCGCCGCCTGCCGCGCGCTCGGCACGACCAGCCTCAAGGGCTGTGTGCTCTACACCTCGTGCGAACCCTGCGCGATGTGCGCATCGGCGATCCTGATCGCCGAGCTGGACCGGGTGGTGTACGGCGCCGACCTGGACCAGAGCCGTGCGGCCTTCGCCCGCCACCCGAGCGCACCCCGGGCGATCCCGCTGGACAGCGCCGTCCTGCGCGCCGAGGTCGGCAAGCCCATCGCCGAGCGGGCGGGACCGGCCCGCCAGGCGCTGGGCGACGAGGCCGCAGCGGTGCTGGCCGCCTACGCCGCCAAGATCGCCGGGTAGCGCGCCGCGCCGGCCGAAGGCCCCGGACCCCAACGCGCCGGAGGCGCCTCCGGCGCAACGGCGTCCGGGACCGTCGGTCGGGGTGGCCCCAGCTGCGGCCCAGGCGCGGCCGCGGGCCAGGGGGATCGGGCAAAACCAACCTGCGACGGCCTTCGCTGGGGGGCGGGTCAGCCGAGCCTGTCGGCCGTTGGCGATGATCGCGCCGGTCGGGTAGCCCACACCGGCGGGCCGGCGATCCTGCACTGCCTGCCGATCCGGCAGATGCGTGCGCTGGCCAAAGGCGGCCGTGATATCGGCCGGCAGCACGATCAGGGCGTGCAACGGTGCCGCGAACAGCGCGCCTGACCCGCGCGCCGATCCACCCAGCTGTGGATCGCGAACCGCCGCCTTGCAGCGCTGTGCCGTCGCCGCCCAGCAGGCGCCAACTCGTTCCTCTCTCACGATGTCTCGCGGCCCGTGTCTCGCGGCCCGTGTCTCGCGGCCCGTGTCTCGCGGCCCGTGTCTCGCGGCCCGTGTCTCGCGGCCCGTGTCTCGCGGCCCGTGTCTCGCGGCCCCTGTGGCGTGGGCGGGACCGCCGTCCGTCGCTGCGCTCCACGGGAACGCGGTTTTCGCGGCACCCTCAACCCGACCCAGCACAGGGCGCGAGACCGGTCGACCCAGAACGCGGGGATCCGGCGCAGGCACCGCACGCAAGGATCGGGCGCAGCGATCCGGCGCCGGGATCGGGCGCGGAAATCGACCGCGTGCATCCGGCGCGGAAACCGGGTGCGGGGATTGAGCGCGGCAATCGCGCGCTGGGATCGGGCGCGCGTGTCAGGCGCGGGGTCGCGCCATCTCGGGGTCGTAGCGCCGGGGGTCGACGACGCGGGCGGGGACCCGCTCGCCCAAGATTTGGATGTCGAGGGGCGGCAGCGCCTCGATGCCGTGGCCGTTGGGCGCGTGCTGGGGGGCGACGAAGGCCATGGCCAGGTTCTCAGCCACCCGGTGGCCCCAGGCTGCCGACGTCACGCTGCCCGCCAGCGCGTCGCCGGCCCAGACGCTGTCGCCGGGGTGCGCGGGGGCGGCGTCGCTCTCCAGCCGCAGGGTCACGAAGCGCGCGCGGGGGGGCTGGTTGCGCCGCGCCAGCAGCGCTGCCTTGCCCGGAAAATCGACGGGCTTGTCCAGTCGCACGAAGCGGTCGAGCCCGCTCTCGAACGGGTCGAACTCGGTGATGAGATCCGCCTTCCAGTGGCGGAACCCCTTCTCGATGCGCATCGCCTCGGCGGCGTAGAGGCCGAAGGGCGCCATGCCGTGGGGCTCGCCCGCCGCCCACAGCGCGCGGTACGCGGCCTCGGCGTCCGGCAGGGGCACGTGCAGCTCGAACGCACATTCGCCCGAGTAGCTGACGGCCATCGCGACGGCGGCGACATGGCCCACGCGGACGGGCCGGACGCTCAGCCAGGGAAAGCCCGCAGCCGTCCAGTCGGTGCCCGGCGCCGCAGCGGCCATCACCGCCCGCGCGCAGGGTCCGGCCACGACCAGGATCGTGTGCGTGTCGGTCAGCGGCGTCAGGCGCACCGAGCCGTCGGCGGGCAGCCGGCGGGCCAGCCAGTCCCGGTCGTGCCGCTCGGCCGCGGCGGCCGAGCCGAACCAGACGGTCCGCTCGTCAAGCAACGCAACCGTCGCCTCGCCGCCCACATGGCCCCGGTCCGTCAGCCAATAGGCGAGCCCGACGCGGCCCGCGCGCCGCGGCACCGGGCCCGCCATCAGCCCGTCGACCCATTCGCGCGCGCCGGGGCCCGCGATCTCGAAGCGGGTGAAGCCGTTCACCTCCATGATGCCGACGCCCCGTTGGACGGCGGCGACCTCGGCGGCGACGGCGCGTTCGCTGGCGCACCAGCGAAAGCTCGGGCGTTCCTCGGCGACCTCGGCCGTGCGGTACCAGAGCGCGCGCTCCCAGCCGTTGACGGGGCCGAACTCGGCCCCCGCCGCGGCCAGCAGGGGCGTCAGCGGCGTTGTGCGCGCGGGCCGGCCGGCGGGGCGATGCTCGCGCGGCATGTGGAAGCGGAACTCGTTCTGGTAGTCCTCGATCGCCTTCAGCGCGGTCCACTCGACCGTGGCGTAGGCGCCGAAGCGGCGCGGATCCAGCGCCCAGGTGTCGTACTCCGCCTCGCCGTGGACCATCATCTGGGCCAGCAGCCAGCCGTGGCCGCCGCCCTCGCCCAGTCCCGCGCGCAGGCCCGTGATGCACCAGGCGTTGCGCCGCCCCGGCACCGGGCCGACAAGCGGCACGCCGTCGGGGGTGTAGGTGATGGGCCCGTTGACGATGGTCTTGATCCCGGCCTCGCCCAGGCACGGCAGCCGCTCGATCGCCGCCTCTAGCACCGGCAGCACCCGGTCGGGATCGTCGGGGCAGAGCGCCATGGTAAAGCCGGGGTCGATGCCGTGCAGACCCCAGGTCCGGCAGTCCTGTTCGTAAAAGCCGACCAACAGACCCTGACGCTCCTGGCGGGCGTAGAAGTCGGCGGTGGGGCAGCGGATCAGCGGCACGCGGTGGCCCAGCGTCTCGACCCCCGGGAGCGCCTCGGTCACGAAGTACTGGTGCTCCATCGAGGCGACGGGCAGCTCGACCCCCATCATCGCGCCGATCTCGTTGCAGCGATAGCCGCCGGCGTTCACCACATGCTCGGCCGCGATATCGCCCTTGGGCGTGTGCACGACCCATTCGCCGCCCGGCCTCTGGGTGAGGCCTGTCACCGGGGTATGGCGCACGACCTCGGCACCCAGACGGCGCGCGCGGCGGGCCAGCGCCTGGCAGAGCTGCGCGGGATCGATGTCGCCGTCGTGCGGGTCCCAGAGCGCGCCGGCCAGCCCTTCGGTCGCGATCAGCGGGTGGCGCCGGCCGCATTCGGCGGGATCCAGCAGCTCGTACTCGGCCCCCATCGCCCGGGCCATGGACTGGAAATGGCGGTAGCCGTCCAGGTGGTCTTCGGTCGTCGCCAGCCGCAGCCCGCCGTCGCCGTAGTGGTAGTTGATCGGATAGTCCGGATCGTCCGCCAGCTCGCGGTACAGGCGGATCGAGTGCGCCTTGAGCCCCACCATCACCTGGATCGCGCCGAAGCTGGTGACCTGCGCGGCCGAGTGCCAGGTGGTGCCCGACGTCAGCTCGTCGCGCTCCAGCAGCACCGCGTCGGTCCAACCCTCGCGCGCCAGGTGGTACAGCGCCGAACAGCCGGCGATACCGCCGCCGATCACCACGACGCGGGCGGTGGTCCTCATCGCTCTCTCCTCGGTCGTCAGCCGGCCGGTTGGGGCCAGAGCTGGGGGAAGAAGTCGCCGGCGATGCGGTCGCCCTCGCGGTAGCCGGCGGCCTCGAAGATCGCGCGCTCGCCCGCGGCCCAGTCGCCGCGGTAGCGGATCCTGCCGTCGGGCGCGGTCATGCGCAGGGTGAAGCGGCGCACGGTCTCGGTCGGTACCGTCTCGGCCAGCGCGCCGTGCAGCGTGGCCATGTCGAAGAAGATGCAGTCGCCCAGATCCAGGTCCCACTGCATCAGGTCAAAATCGCCGGGCGCCGCCGACACGTCGGGCGGCACGTGGTAGCGCTGGCCGTTGACCTCGACCCCGTCTTCGCTGGGCCCGTCGGTGCGGTGCCCGTCGGCAAAGCGCACGCGCATGAACAGCTTGTCCCAGCGGTGCGAGCCGCGGACGAAGGCGATGCCGTTCTCGCGCCCCACGGGCTCCAGCGGCAGCCACAGCACGCACATCGTGCCCTGGAAGTCGAAATAGGCCAGGTCCTGGTGGAACGGCGGGCGCGAGCGGGAGCCGGCCTCGCGCAGGAACCAGTTGTCCATCACCAGGTTGATCGACGGCGCGCCCAGCAGCCGTGCCGCCAGCGCGCCGACCGGGCTGTCGTGCACGAAGCGGCGGAACTGGGGGACGCGATCCCAGACCCAGAAATCCTCCAGGTACGCGGGCGCGCCCGGCTCTTTGGTGTGGCGGGCGAAGTGGGGCGAGGGATCGGCGAGGTCTGCATCGATCCCCTCGCGCAGCATGGCGATCCAGGCCGGGTCGAACGCGCCGCGCAGACAGACCGCGCCATCGCGGCGGAACGCGTCGATATCCTCGTCCGAGACGGTTGCGGCGACGGCGGCGGCGATGGCGGCATCCATGGCGGGATCCTCCCTGGTAACTGCGGATAGGGAGCGAGCGTGGAGGCCTGGTCAAGCAGCGCAACCATACTTCGGATATCCGGAACGCCCGTTCGATAATCCCGAAGTCCTGGCGCCGTGCTTGCCACGCCCACCAAAGGCCGGAGGGTGGATGGGCAGCAGCGGAGGACCCGACCATCGACGAGCAGCGCGCCACGACCGAGACGCCGGGTCGCAGCCGTCGGACCGGCGG
>JBCCMW010000312.1:0-4935 GCA_039026175.1 Pseudomonadota bacterium | reverse complement strand
CGGCCCGCGGGCGCGGGTGGGAACGCGGCATGCGGGTCGGGCGGGGGCGCGGCCCGCGGGCGCGGGCGGGGACGCGGCAACCGGGCGCGGGTGGGGACGCGCCCCTTTCGCCCCGGCGCCGGGCAGGCTAGGCGGGCCGGGTCACGCAGCGAGGAACGCCGATGCCCGTGCCGATGAACCCGAACCTGGTTGGCGCCCTCGCCCCGCCCGTCATGGAGGCGCGGCGCTGGGTGGCCGACGTCGCGTTCCCACCCGACTGCCCGCTGCTGAACTTCAGCCAGGCGGCACCGTCGCTGCCACCCGAAAAGGGGCTGCGCCAGGCCCTGGCCGAAGCCATCCTGGAGCTGCCCGAGGCGCACTTCTACGGCCCCGTGCTGGGCGACCCGGACCTGCGCGAGGCGATCGCGACGCGCTGCAGCTCGCTCTACGGCGGCAAGGTCGAGCCGTTCGACGTGGCCGTCACCAGCGGCTGCAACCAGGCGTTCTGTGCCGCCGTCGCCACGCTCTGCGCCCCGGGCGATGCCGTGGCGATGGCCGTGCCCTGGTATTTTAACCACAAGATGTGGCTCGATATGGCGGGGGTGGCGACGATCCCCTTCGGCTGCGACGCTGCGATGGTGCCGGACATCGAGGCGTGCCGCGCGGCGTTGACGCCCGAGACCCGTGCGATCCTGCTGATCAGCCCCAACAATCCCACGGGGGTCGAGTACGACCGCGCGACGATCCGCGCGTTTTATGGCCTGGCGCGCGACACTGGGCGGGTGCTGATCCTGGACGAGACCTACCGCGATTTCCACTCGCAGCCCGGTGCGCCGCACGGCCTGTTTGCCGAGCCGGACTGGCGCCAGCACTTCATCCACCTCTATTCGTTCTCCAAGGTGTATCGCCTGACCGGCCACCGCGTGGGCGCGATGGTCACCGGCGCCTCGCGCCTGGCCGAGGCGGAGAAGTTCCTGGACACCGTCACCATCTGCCCGTCGCGCGTGGGCCAGATCGGCGCGCTCTACGGGCTGATGCACCTCGGCGAGTGGGTCGAGGCCGAGCGGCGCGAGGTGCTGGCCCGCCGCGCGGTGCTGGAGGACGAGATCGCGAGCCACCTGGCCGGCTGGCGGGTGGCCAGCGCCGGGGCCTACTTCGCTTGGGTGGTGCCGCCGTTCGACATGCCCGGGGCGACGCTGGCACGGCGGCTGGTGCAGGAGCGCTCGCTGCTGTTCCTGCCGGGCTCGATGTTTGCGCCCACGGGCCACGCCGCCGACTGGGGCTGCGAGCGCGCGATCCGCATCGCCTTTGCCAACGTCGGCATGGACGGGCTGGTCGAGATGACGCGCAGGCTGGCCACCTTCGCGGCCTAGCCCCTGTGCCGGCGCCCGCACCCCAGAGCCGGCACCCACGCACCCGCACCCCAGAAACCGCACCCCAGAAACCGCACCCCTGAGCGCGCACCCCAGAGCCCGCACCCCAGAGCCCGCACTCCAGCGCCGGCACATCGGCGCCTGCCGAACAAACCCGCGTGTGGTCGGGTTGTGCGGGCCCGGGCGCCCCGCTAGTGCGTGTAGCGACATTGCGCGGCGGGATCGGGAGAGACGCATGCTCAACTGGCTGCTCAAGGCTGCCCGTTCATGGGTCGCGAAGGGCTTCTTGCTCGTCCTCGTCGCCTCGCTCGTGATCTTCGGCGTGGGCGGGGGCATCACCTTTAACCAGAACACCGCGGTGGCGGTGGTGGGCGACGCCGAGATCACGGTCGCCGACTACGACCGTGCGCTGCGTCGCCTTCAGCAGGACATCAGCCAACGCCAGCGCCGCGGTATGACGATGGAGGAGCTGCGCGCCTCGGGCCAGGCCGACGCGCTGTTGAGCGCGATGATGCGCGAGGCGGCGCAGGAGGCCGAGATGGCCGCCATCGGCGTCGACGTGCCCGACGAGGTGGTCGCCGAGACGATCGCCACGCTGCCCCAGTTCGTCGGCCAGGGCGGGCGCTTTTCGCCCAACCTCTATCGCCAGGCGCTGGCGAGCGCGGGCCTGCAGCCGGCCGAGTTCGAGGCGCTGCAGCGCGCCGAGATGAACCGGACGCTGCTGCAGAATGCGCTGGCCGGGCCCGGCACGCTGCCGCCCGGGCTGGCGGCACGGATCGCGCAGGCACAGGCCGCGCGGCGGGTGATCGACACCGTCATCCTGATGCCCGACATGGCGCCGGACCCGGGCACGCCCGACGCCGGCACGCTGTCGGCGTATCTCGAGGACAACGCCGCGCGCTTTCGCATCCCCGAGCGCAAGTACGGCCGCCTGCTGCACCTCTCGAGCCGGGCGCTGGCCGCCAGCTACACGCCCGACCCCGAGGCCGTGCGCGCGTTCTACGAGGCGCAGATCGACAACTACGTCACCCCCGGCCGCGCCGTCGTGGATCAACTGAACTTCGCCGATATGGCAGCCGCCGAGGCGGCGCTGGCCAGCGGTGCGTCGTTCGAGGATATGGTCGCCGACAGCGGCCAATCGCTGGCCGACGTCGCGCTGGGCGCCGTGACGCGCAACGACCTGGCCAGCGCGGTGGCCGACGCTGTGTTCGTCACCCAGCAACCCGGCATCGTGGGGCCGGTCGAGCTGCCGGTCGGCGCCGCGCTGGTGCGGGTGCGCGAGATCCAGCCCGAGCGCCAGGTGCCCTTCGAGGAAGTCGAGGAGAACCTCACCCTGATCGTTGCCGAGCGCGAGGCGCTGACCCGCACGCCCGAGCTCGCCGCCCAGATCGAGGAGCAGCGCGCCGCCGGCGCCACGCTGGAGGAGATTGCCGCCGCCCTGCCCGCAACCGCCGTCACGCCCATCGACGGCTGGGCCGCCGACGGCTCGCTGGCGGGGGGTGTGCCGGACGAGGGCATCACCGCGCGGCGTGACCTGCGCGCCGAGATGCTGGACGTGCTGGACGGCGAGGAGCGCGAGGTGATCGCGCTCTCGGACGGCAGCTATGCGCTGGTGGTGATCGATCGGATCGAGCCCGCCCGCGCGCCCGCGCTTGACGAGGTCCAGGAGCGGGTCGCCGCCGCCTGGGCCGCCGACCAGCGCCGTGCCGCCCTTGTCGCGCGGGCCGAGCGGATCCGTACCGCTATCGCCGAAAAGCCAGGTGTCACGCTTACCTCGATGGCCGCGGGGCTCGGCCGGCCGGTCGACCGGGTCGGGCCGTTCGGCCGCGGCGACGCCCGCGCCATGGGCCTGCCCGACACGGTTGTCGACGGACTGCTCTCGCTGGATCTGGGCGGCACGGCGCAGGTGCCGCTGGGCGAGGCCGTGATGATCGTCGAGGTCGTCGAGGTGCCCGCGCCCGACCCGGTCGAGATGCTGCAGATGGCCTCGCAGGTGGAACAGTCGCTCCGGCTCAGCCAGACCCGCGACCAGATCGAGTATTTCGTCAACGCGCTGGAGATCGAGCACAGTTCGGGCGTCGACAGCGTCGCGCTGCAGCAGCTCTTTACCCAGTACGGCCACGGCGGGTACTGAGCCGGCGTCGGGCACCGGCGTCGGGCACCGGCGTCAGGCACTGGCGTCGGGCACCGGCGTCGCGCCGCCGACAGCTCCGCCAACCGCCGCACCAGGATCGCCTGCCCTTGCCCACTGTCGAGACCTTTCCCGACCGCGACGCCTTTGCCGCGGGCTACGCGGCCGGGCGCAACCAGCTGATGTGGACCGAGCTGGTCGCCGATCAGGACACCGCGGTGTCGCTGATGCTGAAGCTGACGCGCGCGCTGCCGATGTCGTTCATGCTGGAGAGTGTGACAGGCGGCGAGGTGCGCGGGCGCTACTCGGTGATCGGCCACGCGCCGGACCTGATCTGGCGCTGCCGCGGCGACCGGGCCGAGATCAACCGTTGCGCCGCCCACGACGCTGACGCGTTCGAGCCCGATCCGGCGGACGACGGCGCGCTGGCCTCGCTCCGCCGGCTGATCGCCGAAAGCGCGATCGAGGTGCCGGCGGGCCTGCCCCCGATGGCGGCGGGGCTGTTCGGCTATCTCGGCTACGACATGATCCGGCTGGTCGAGCGGCTGCCCGAGCCGAACCCCGATCCCCTGGGCCTGCCGGATGCGGTGTGGCTGCGCCCCTCGCTGGTCGCCATCGTCGACAACGTGCGCGACCAGGTCACGCTGTGCGCCCCCGCCTGGGCCGGCGCCCACGCCGATGCCGCGGCGGCCGAGGCCGATGCCCGCGCGCGCCTGGACGCCGCCATCGCAGCGCTCGACCGAACCGAGGAGGTGCCGACCGCCGTCACCCCCCTCGGCGCCCCCGGCCCCCGCGATCCGGTCCAGGCGCTGGGGGCCGCGCCCGTGTCCAACACGCCCCAGGCGCGGTATCTGGAGATGGTCGACCGGGCCAAGGAGTACATCCGCGCCGGCGACATCTTCCAGGTCGTGCCCTCGCAGCGCTGGGCCCTGCCGCTGGAGGCCGAGCCCTTCGCGCTCTACCGCGCGCTGCGGCGCACCAACCCCTCGCCCTACATGTTCTTCTTCAACCTCGGCGGGTTCCAGATCGTCGGCGCCAGCCCGGAAATCCTGGTGCGGGTCAAGGACGGCAAGGTGACGATCCGGCCCATCGCCGGCACCCGCCCCCGCGGTGCGACGCCCGAGGAGGACGCGGCGCTGGAGGCCGACCTGCTGGCCGACCCCAAGGAGCTGGCCGAGCATCTGATGCTGCTGGATCTGGGTCGCAACGACGTGGGCCGCGTGGCCGAGATCGGCACCGTGGACCCCAACGAACAGTTCACCGTCGAGCGCTACAGCCACGTGATGCACATCGTCTCGAACGTCGACGGGGTGCTGTCGGGCGAGCACGACGCGCTCTCGGCGCTGCTGGCCGGCCTGCCTGCGGGCACGGTCAGCGGTGCGCCCAAGATCCGCGCGATGGAGATCATCGACGAGCTGGAGGCCGAGAAGCGCGGCGTCTACGCGGGCGGCG
>JBCCMW010000311.1:0-4939 GCA_039026175.1 Pseudomonadota bacterium | reverse complement strand
GGCAGCTGCCCGGTGCCGACCAGCGCCTCGTCGCGCACCAGCGCGGGGGTCCAGACCTCCTGCAGCCCGTGCTCGGCCGTGTGCAGGTCCAGCATGAACTGGGCCAGCGCGCGGTGCAGCCGGGCGACGGCGCCCTTCATCACCACAAAGCGCGCGCCGGCCAGCCGGGCCGCGGCCTCGAAGTCCATGCCGCCCCAGGCCTCGGCCAGCTCGAAGTGCTCGCGCGCGGCGGCGATCGTGGGCGGCGTGCCGTGGCGGCGGAGCTCGACGTTGGCGGCCTCGTCCGCCCCATCAGGCACGTCGTCCAGCGCCAGGTTGGGCAGGCCGAGGAGGGCTGCATCCAGCTCGGCGTCGGCGGCCTTGGCCTCGTCCTCCAGCTCGGCGATGGCGGCCTTCTTCTCGGCGACCAGGGCGCGCAGGCGCTCGAACGCGGCATCGTCGCCGGCGGCCTTGGCCTGGCCGACCTGTTTCGAGGCGGCGTTCTGCTCGGCCTTGGCGGTCTCGGCCGCGGTGATGGCCTGGCGGCGCCGGGTGTCCACGGCCAACAGCGCGGCCGAGACGCCCGAGAGCCCGCGCCGCCCCATGACGGCATCGAACGCCTGGGGGTTGTCGCGGATCAACCGGATATCGTGCATGGCGCGCGTCCTGTGCAGCCCTCTGAGCCGCGCGCTTATGCCGGATCGGCTATGCCGAGGGAAGCGCGCTGCTCGTGGACCCAGGCTTGGTAGGCGCTTACTGCGGCGTCACTGTCGTCGCCGTACGGCGAGGCATCGAACCATCCGTCCGGCACGGGCACATCGTCCGGCAACTCGGTCGCGAAACGCCCCGCCTTGACGCCCAAAGCCTCATTGACACCCTCCACCGTCAACCCCGACGCTGACCTGAGCCGCGCCGCACCCAGCACGCAGCCGGCCAAGCGGCTACCATGCAGGGCGGCGCGGCTCAGGTCAGCGTCGAACAGCCACGCCCCCTCCAAGTGCGCCCCGTAGAGCTTCGCCCCCTCCAAGTGCGCCCCGATGAGCCTCGCCCCCTCCAAGTGCGCCCCGTTGAGCCTCGCCCCCTCCAAGTGCGCCCCGCCGAGCCTCGCCCCCTCCAAGTGCGCCCCGCCGAGCTCCGCCCCCTCCAAGTGCGCCCCGTAGAGCTCCGCCCCCTCCAAGTGCGCCCGGTCGAGCCTCGCCCCCTCCAAGTGCGCTTGGTTGAGCCTCGCCCTCTCCAAGTACGCTGCGACAAGCCGCGCTCCTGCCAAGTGCGCCCCGATAAGCCTCGCCCCCTCCAAGTGCGCTCTGGTGAGGTCGGCTCTTGGGGCGGTCAGGCGGGTAAGGTCGCAGGTGTAGGACTGGGCCTGTTCGAACGCGAGGCGGTGGGCGGGGCGGCGGCCGATGATGGTGAGGGCGGTTTGCACGTCGACGCGCGGGGGCTGGGGGACGGGCGCGGCGTCTGGGTCGTCTTCGCGGGCCTCGCGGGTCGCCTCGATATCCTCGCGCCACTCGCCGTTTTGACGGGCATAGGCGCACAGGATCTCCATCACCGTCAGGTGGTCGGCCTCGCTGTCCTTGGAGATCCGCTCCAGGGCGTAGAGACCGCCGAGGCGGACCTCCAGGTTGGGGACGGTCACCTCCTCCATCACCGGCTCGCCGGGGATTTCGTTGCCCTTGTCGTCACGCTTCAACTGCGGCGTGCCGTTGGCTTTGGTGCGTTGGCGGCGCACCGTCTTTTCGGCGCCGATCTGCTCGACGGCCTTGGTCAGTCGGTCGGTGACCAGGCCCTGTTCCGTAAGTTGGCGTTGCTCCAGCGCGATTTGGCGCTGCTGCTCGGCCGTGCGGGTCTGGCGTTCGGCGACGAAGGCGCGGACCAGCACCAGGGGGGCGGCGGCAAAGGCCGCCAGGGCCGTCAGCGTGATGCCCAGGGCATAGGCGTCGGTCCGTTCCCCGCTCTCCACCACCATGTCGAGCAGGGTGAAGACCGCCGCACCCAAGTGCAACAACAGCGGCAGCCAGAACAGCGCCAGAAAGAACGCATAGGCCGCCAGGATGCCGAAGTACCACCGCCCGAAGACCCCGGCGAGCCAGGTCCAGGCGGGCTGCACCGACGGCACGAAGGTCCGACGGATGATCGCGACAACGGACCAGGCCACTGCGCCGGCCGCCAGGGCTGCAAGGCATTTCAGATAGATTTCGAGCATCAGGCGGTACGGGCGCCCCGGTCGCGGCTGCAATACCGGCAGCCTCGATCGGCCGGCCGGGCGAAATCAAGCGTTTCGCGCGGTCGGGCGCACGACGGCGAGTGTCGGGTCGGGTGGCGAGGGGCGGGTCGACGTCGGCTGGGCGAGCGGCGCGTCAGAGCACGGCAGCGACGACCAGCGCGGCATAGAGGGTCAGGCCCGTGGCGGCGACGCCGTAGTACACAACATCCATACTCGCTCGCCCTCCCTAGCGGGCTGCAACGCTGGCCCGGGACGCGTGACACCGCCGACCGGCGCGGCGGGCGACCGACCCGTGCCCGGGGCCCGGACCGATGGCCACGATCCTGCCCGAAAACACGACGGACGACGGATAGTAGCAGTGGCGCAATGCCGCAGTTTCGTCAAGCGGAAACGAAATCCCCGTTTCGATCGCCTCGACATATTGACATTTGTTGAATGAAACGACCCGCGCAGGCCTGCGTCACGACCCCGGGCGCGCGCCCATGGACAACCCTGGGCGCGCGCCCATGGACAACCGCGGGCGCGCGCCCCGCGACGAAAGCGGGCGCGGGGCGTGTGGCCGCGGCCGGGCGGGGCCGGCACCCAAGCCCGGCGCCCCCCCCCCGGGCGCGCGCCCAGGGACACCCCGGGGCCCGCGCCCATGGACCACCGCGGGCGCGCGCCCGGCGACGAACGCGGGCGCGGGGCTTGTGGCCGCGGCGTGCAGGTGCCGGCTCCCTTGCACGGCGCCGACACGGGCGGCTATATCGCGCGCCGGGGCGCAGGCGACAGCGCAGGCGCCGGGCCGAAGCACGCGCGCCGCCGGCAGGGGCGCGCGGGCCGAGCGATCCTGGCGGTGTCCGCGCCGCGCGTAGCCAAAGGACTGACGATGTTCGTGACCCCCGCCCACGCCCAAACCGCTGGCGGCGCCGGCATGGCCGACCCTTTCATCACCTTCCTGCCGCTCGTCTTTATCTTCATCATCTTCTATTTCCTGCTGATCCGGCCGCAGCAGAAGCGCCAGAACGAACACAAGGCGATGGTCGAGGCCTTGCGCCGCGGCGACCAGGTGATCACCTCGGGCGGGGTGTACGGCAAGGTCGCCAAGGTGCGCGAGGACGGCGATCTGGAGGTCGAGATCGCCGAGGGCGTGCGCATCCGCGTGGTCAAGACGACGATCATGCAGGTCGTCTCGAAAACCGAACCGGTGAAGGTCGAAAAGGGCGGCTGACCCGGCCCGCCGCCGCGGCGGCAGCGCCGGTGCAGCGCGCCGCTCGACAAGGAGCGTTCGATGCTGGAATACCCGCTCTGGAAACGGCTCTGCGTCGTCGTGACCATCCTGGTCGGCCTGGCCTTCGCCGCGCCTAACCTCTTCTCGGAACAGGCACGCCAGAGCATTCCGAGCTGGCTGCCCAGCGCCGGCGTCAACCTCGGGCTGGACTTGCGCGGCGGCGCCCATGTGCTGCTCGAGAGCCAGGTCGAGGAGGTGTTCGAGAAGCGCATCTCGGACCTGCGCCAACAGGTGCGCCGTGCCCTGCTGGACGCCGACGTGCGCCGTTTCTCGCGCCTCTCGCGCGGCGCCGATTTCGTCTCGGTCACCGTCACCAACGCCGAGGACATGGAAACCGCCCGCGCCGCGCTGGCAGCCCTGTCGGAACCGGTCGGGATGGGGCTGGCCTCGGGCCTGGGGTTCGAGACCGGGGCGCGCACCTTCGACATCGCCGTCGACGGCCAGACGATCACCCTGACGATGACCGAAGAGGAGCGCGCCCAGATCGTGGACCGCACGATCTCGCAGTCGCTGGAGGTCATCCGCCGCCGCATCGACGAGAGCGGGACGCGAGACCCCACGATCCAACGCCAGGGCACCGACCGCGTGCTGGTCCAGGTGCCGGGCGTCGGCTCGGCCGAAGAGGTGCTGTCGCTGATCGGCCGCACCGCAAGCCTCACCTTCCACGACGTGGTGCTGGACGGCGACCCCGACCGGCCGCGCCCCGGCACGATCGCCGCGCCTTATCCGGAATTCGGCCAGGTGCTGGTGCTGCGCGAGAACCCGGTACTGTCGGGCGAGCGGCTGGTCGATGCGCAGCTCGGCTTCGATCCCGACAGCGGCGCGCCGGTGGTGAACTTCCGCTTCGACGCAACGGGTGGGGGCATCTTCAGCGACTACACCCGCTCGAACATCGGCCGCCCCTTTGCGATCGTGCTGGACGGCGAGGTGATCTCGGCCCCCAACATCCAGAGCGCGATCACCGGCGGTGCGGGCTTTATCGAGGGCGGCTTCACCGTCGAGACCGCGCGCGATCTGGCGGTGCTGTTGCGCTCGGGCGCGCTGCCCGCGTCGTTGGTGCCGCTGGAGCAGCGCACCGTGGGTCCGGACCTGGGCGCCGACAGCATCGCGGCGGGCGAGGCGGCGGCCGTGCTGGCCTTCCTGGCGGTGCTGATCTTCATGAGCATCGTCTACCGCGCGTTCGGCATCTTCGCGAACATCGCGCTGATGCTGAACGTGGGCCTGATCCTGGGGGCGCTGTCGGCCATCGGGGCGACGCTCACGCTGCCCGGTATCGCCGGCATCGTGCTGACCATCGGCATGGCGGTCGACGCCAACGTGCTGGTGTTCGAGCGCATCCGCGAGGAGTTGAAGCGCGCGAAAAAGCCCCACCAGGCCGTCGACCGCGGCTATAGCGAGGCGCTGTCGGCGATCATCGACGCCAACATTACCACGTTGATCGCGGCGGTCATCCTGTTCGTGCTGGG
>JBCCMW010000310.1:0-4953 GCA_039026175.1 Pseudomonadota bacterium | reverse complement strand
CGGCGGCGGGGCCGGCGGCGGGGCCGGCGGCGGGGCGCAACGCGTCGGCGACCCGGGCCACCGCCGCCTGCGCCTCGGCGCCGGCTTCGGCCGCGAACCAGCCACCCAGCACGCCGATGCGCAGGCCAGCGACGCCCGCCTGCAGTGCGGGGCTGGCGGGCTCGACGGGCCGGCCGGCGCAGGCATGATCGGCCGCGTCGGGGCCCTGCACCGCGTCATAGGCCGCGGCGATGTCGCCCACCGTGCGCGCCAGCGGGCCGACATGGTCCAGGCTATCGACGAACGGGAAGCTGCCGGCGCGGCTGAGCCGCCCGAAGGTGGGCTTCAGCGACAGCACCCCGCACAGCGACGCCGGCACCCGCAGCGAGCCGTTGGTGTCCGAGCCCAGCGTCAGCGGTACCATACCCGCCGCCACCGCCGCGCCCGAACCCGAGGACGAGCCGCCGGTCATGCGCTGGGTATCGTGCGGGTTGCGGCAGGCCCCGTCGTGCGCGTTCTCGCCGGTGAAGTCGTAGGCGAACTCGCCCATGTTCAGCGCGCCGACCAGCACCGCGCCCGCGCGCTGCAGCCGGCGGACCAGCGTGGCGTCGGCCGTGGCGGGGGCGCGGGTGCGGTTGATGCGCGAGCCCGCGCGGGTGGGCAGGCCCTGGATGTCGAACAGGTTCTTCACGGCATAGGCCACGCCTGCCAGCGGCCCGGGGTCGCGGCCGTCGGCGACCCGCCGGTCGATTGCGCGCGCCTCGGCCTGGGCGCGCTCGGCCGTGCGGTCGGTGACAGCGTTGATGGCGCCGTCGCCGGCCTCGATGCGGGCCAGTGCCGCCTCGGCCACGGCGCTGGCGCTGACCGCGCCGGCACGCACGGCCGCGGCGATCCGGTTTGCGGTGGCGAAACGCTCGGTCGGGCTCATTCGGCGGACGGCGGGGTGCCAGACACGGTGCCAGACGGGGTGCCAGACGGGGTGCCAGACGGGGGATCGGCGGGGGAGAGGGCCGCGACCTCGCCGCCGAGGTCGGCCAGATCCGGCGGGGCATAGACGGGCAGCAACGCCAACGTCGCGTCGTCCAGCACCGCACTGTCCATCGTTGCGGCCAGGCCCGCCGCGATCTCCAGGAACTGCCGCACGCCGGAGCGATGCGTCTCGGCGATGGTCAGGCCCAGCGTCGGCGCCACGGCATCGATGTAGGCATCCCAATCCGTCATCGCGGCGCGATCCCCCGGCGTTGCCGCCCCGCCCGCGCGGTGCCTATGCTGCGGGGCGCGAGGGCCAGGAGGGCGGCATGGCGACAGGGTATGCGGGTTTCGGCGGCAACTTCGACCGCGAAGCGGTGGCGGCCGAGATCCGCGCCGCCTTCGATGCCTACGAGACCGCGCTGGTCACCAACGATGTCGAGGGTCTGATCGGGCTGTTTTGGGAGGATCCCCGCGCCGCGCGGCTGATGGCCGAGGGCGGGCACTACGGCCACGCCGAGATCGCCGCGTTTCGCCGGGCGCGCGACCCCTCGGATGTCGCTCGCACCCTGACCCGCGTCCAGATCGTCGCGCTGACCCCCGACATCGGCGTCGCCAATGCCGAGTATCGGCGCACCGGGTCGGGCCGAAGGGGCGCGCAGAGCCACACCTGGATCCGCACGGCCGAGGGCTGGCGGATCGCCGCGGCCCACGTGAGCCTGGCGCCGGGCTGAGGGTCTCATTCGGCTGCCTCGCGCGCGATCACGGCGCGCCATGAGCCGTATTGCGTCACATCTTCGGCCGCGGCGACGGCGGCCTGTTCGCACAAAAACCCCTTGGGCGCGGTGCCGTCGGCGAGGCGCATGGTGCCAAGGCCGAGGGGCGCCGGGATGCCGGCCAGAAAGCTGCCGACGGCTGCGGTGGGCAAGGCCCAGACCTCGACCGCGATGGGTGCGCCATCGCTGCCCACGCGCACCAGGCCCGGGCGAACCGGCGGCCCGCCGGGCAGGGCATACAGCCGGTAGTCGGCCGTCGTGTGTGCGGCGCGCAGGAAACGTCCGCCCCGCTCGGTCAGTTCGCGGTTCAGCGCCAAGCCCGACATGTGCGCGCCGCAGACCGCGATCTCGATCTCGCCAGGGCCCGCGGCATCGGCCAGCGGCGGCGGCGGCGGCACCGGCCAGGGCGTGGCGCCCAAGGTGCGGGGTCCCAAGGTGCGGGGTCCCAAGGTGCGGGGTCCCAGGGTGCGGGGTCCCAGGGTGCGGGGGTCCAGGGTGCGGGGGTCCAGGGTGCGGGGGCTCGGGGCGCGGGCGCCCGCCTGCTCGACCCGGGTCGCGACGGCGGCGGCCAGCGCGTCCCGCCCGCCCGGCGCCAGCAGCGTCAGACTGCCCGGCCGGCCGTCCGCCCGCGGCGCGGTGGGCACGGCGATCCCCGCCATGCCCATCAGGTTGACGAAATTGGTATAGGTCCCAAGGCGGCTGTTGGGCCCGATCGGGTCGGCCTCCAGCGCCGCCAGGGTGCAAAAGCCCGGGATCGTGGGTACCGCCAACAGATCGACGCCCGCCAGCACCGGCTCGAGGGCGTGTCGCGTCTCGGCCAGCAGATACAGATCGCGAAACGCGTCGGCGGCCGAGAACGCCTCGGCCCGCGAGACGACGGCGCGGGTCACGGGGTGGATCGCGTCGGGCGCGCGGGCGGCGATGTCGGCCAGCGCGACATGGCGCTCGGCCACCCAGGCACCGTCGTAGAGCCGGGCTGCCAGCGCGAAGAGCGGGGCGAAGTCGACCTCGACCAGTGTCGCGCCTTCGACCGCCAGGTGGGCGAGGGCGGCGCGGAACGCGTCGGCCTGTGCCGCATCGTCGACCGCCAGCGAGCCCGCATCCGGCACCCCGATGCAGAGCGTCGGCGGCGGTGCGGCAAGCGGGGCGCAGGGGATCGCGCGCGCAAAGGGGTCGGCGCGATCGGGGCCCGCCATCGCGGCATAGGCGGCCCAGGCGTCGGCCACCGTCAATGCGAACACCGACACCGTGTCGATGCTGCGGCAGGCCGGCACCATGCCGGTGGCGGGCAGCGCCCCGGGCGTGGGTTTCAGCCCGACGATGTTGTTGAGCGCGGCGGGCACCCGGCCCGAGCCTGCGGTATCGGTGCCGAGCGCCAGCGGCACGATCCCGCGCGCCACCGCCACGGCCGAACCCGATGACGAACCGCCGGGCACCATGGCCGGGTCCAGCGGGTTCAGCGGTACGGGATACGGCGTGCGCGTGCCGACCAGGCCCGTGGCGAACTGGTCCAGGTTGGTCTTGCCGACGATCAACGCGCCGGCCGCACGCAGCCGCGCTACCACCGTCGCGTCCTGCGCTGCACTATAGGCAAAGGCCGGGCAGCCGGCCGTCGTCTCGATCCCCGCGACGTCGATATTGTCCTTTATCGCGACCGGGGCGCCCCAGAGCGGCAGCGTCGGGTCATACGGGCCGAGCGCCGCGGCCTCGGCTTCCAGCCGCGCGGCGGGGGTCAGGCTGATGAAGATGCCGGGATCGCCCGCCGCCTCGACCCGGCGCAGCACCTCGGCCGCCACGGCGACGGGCGAGGTCCCCTGGCGGTAGGCCCGGGCCAGGCCCGCCAGCGTCATCTCCAGATCGGCCAGCGCGGTCATGCCGCGCGCTCGCGCATGGGGGGCCGGGGGGCGGCGTCCAGCAGGCTCTGCGTGTAGGGATGCTCGGGCGCGGTCATCACCCGCTCGGCCGGCCCGCTCTCGACGACCCGGCCGCCCTGCATCACGACGACATGGTCGCAGAGCAGGCGCACAACGTGCAGGTCGTGGCTGACGAACAGGTAACTCATCCCGAGCTGGGCGCGCAGGTCCGCCAACAGGTTCAGCACCAGCGCCTGGATCGACACGTCCAGCGCCGCCGTCGGCTCGTCCAGCAGCAACAGCCGCGGCTTCAGCGCGATGGCCCGGGCGATGCCGACGCGCGCCTTTTGCCCGCCCGAGAGCTGGTGCGGCAGCCGGTCCAGCAGGTGGGCGGGCAGGCCGACCAGGCCGGCCAGCTCCTCGACCCGCGCTGCCCGCGCGGCGCGGTCCATCGGGGACAGCCGGCGGAGCGGCTCCTCGATCGCGCGGCCGGCGGCGTGGCGGGGGTTCAGGCTGTCGGTCGCGTCCTGGAACACCATCTGGATCGCCGCGCGGCGCGGGTCCGCGGCGAAGCGCCGGGCCGGCACGTCGGTCAGATCCTGGCCCGCGAACCGGATCGAGCCCGAGGTCGGGTCCAACAGCCGCACCACCATCGCGGCGGTGGTGGACTTGCCGCTGCCGCTCTCGCCGACCAGACCCACGGTCTCGCCCTCGTGCACGGTGAAGCCGACGTTGCGGACCGCGTGCACCGGCACACCGGCCTTGCCCGGGAAGGTCTTGACCAGATTGCGCACCTCCAGCAGCGGGGCCTCGCCCACCCGGCGCGGCGGCTCGGGCGTGCGCGCCTCGGCCGGCAGCAGCGCGCGGATCGAGCTGCCCTCGCGCGGGGTCGCGTCCACCAGCCGGCGGGTATAGGCGTCGCGCGGCGCGGTAAAGACCTCCAGCGCGGACCCCGTCTCGACGATGGCGCCGTCCTTCATCACCGCGATGCGGTCGCAGTACTGCGCCGCCAGGCCCAGGTCGTGGGTGATCAGGATCGCGGCCATCCCGCGCGCGCGGATCAGCCCCGTCACCAGGTCCATCACGGCCTTTTGCGTGGTCAGGTCCAGGCCCGTCGTCGGCTCGTCGGCGATCAGCAGGCGCGGGTCGCAGGCCAGCGCCAGCGCGGTGACGATGCGCTGGCACATGCCGCCCGACAGCTCGAACGGGTAGGCGTGGTAGCGCTCGGCCGCATCGCGGATGCGCACCGCCTCCATCGCCGCGATCGCCTTGGCGCGCGCATCGGCGCCGCGGCCCGCGCGGGCATGGGCGCGCAGCACGTCCTCGATCTGGTGGCCCACCTTGCGGATGGGGTTCAGCGCGGCCCGCGGGTTCTG
>JBCCMW010000309.1:0-4953 GCA_039026175.1 Pseudomonadota bacterium | reverse complement strand
GCGCGGCGCCGCCCGTTGCCGGTGGCCTTGCCGCCGGGCGGCGCCGCGCCAGTCTCGCCGGCATGCCCGGTGCACCGCCATCGCTGCTGACCCTGACCGACCAGGGGCTCTACTGCCCGCCGGGCGGCTTTCATATCGACCCGGTGCGCCCGGTCGACCGGGCGGTCGTCACCCACGCCCACGGCGACCATTGCCGCCCCGGTCACCGCCACCTGTTGGCCAGCCCCGAAACGGTGGAGATCGCCCAGGTCCGCTATGGCGCCGATGCCTTCGGCGCGGTGCAGCGGCTGGCCATCGGCGAGGTGGTGCGCGTGGGCGACGTGGACCTCAGCCTCGCCCCCGCGGGCCACGTACTGGGCTCGGCCCAGGTGGTGCTGGAGGCCCGGGGCAGGCGCGCCGTCGTCTCGGGCGATTACAAGCGCCGCGCCGACCCGTCCTGTGCGCCGTTCGAGCCGGTGGCCTGCGACCTGTTCGTGACCGAGGCGACGTTCGGCCTGCCGGTCTTTACCCATCCGCCCGCGGCGGGCGAGCTGGCCAAGCTGACCGACAGCCTGGCGATGTTCCCCGACCGTGCGCACGCCATCGGGGCCTACGCGCTGGGCAAGGCGCAGCGGCTGATCCTGGAGCTGCGGCGGATGGGCTACGACCGGCCGATCTGGCTGCACGGCGCGCTGATCAAGCTGTGCGACGCTTACCGCGCGATGGGCTACGACCTCGGCGAGACGCCCTATGCCACGGCGGCCGAGGGCAAGGAGACGCGCGGCCAGATTGTGCTGGCCCCGCCCTCGGCCCTGGCGGACACCTGGTGCCGCCGGCTGCCGGATCCGGTGGTGGGGGCGGCTTCTGGCTGGATGCGGGTGCGCCAGCGGGCCAAGCAGCGGGGCGTGGAGCTGGCGATGGTGATCTCGGACCACGCCGATTGGGACGAGCTGACCGCGACGATCCGCGAGACCGGCGCGGGCGAGGTGTGGGTCACGCACGGGGCCGAGGAGGCGCTCTGCCACTGGTGCGCGACCCAGGGCATCGACGCGCGGCCGCTGTCGATCGCGGGGCGGGGCGACGAGGCGGAGTAGCCGGCCTCGACCACGCGCTGCGGTGCACGCACGCGGCACCCGCGGGATCGGACCTGCCCGCCGACAGCCTCAGGCGCCGGGGCCCAGCGTGGGGCGACAGATCGGGGCCAGCGGCGCCAGCGCGGCGGCCATCGCTTCGGCCGCCCCGGGCGGCGGGCCCAGGATCAGGAGGCCCGATCCCGTCATGCCCCGCGCCGGCGGAACGACGAAGCCGACCTCCGAGCGCAGGCAGCCGCGCCATGGCACGCCAGGGCTGGCCGGACCGGCGATCTCGACCACCGGGGTGACAAGCTCGGCGTGCAGGCCCGCGGGCAGCAGCGGGTACCAGACCACGACCGTGCGGCCGGCGCCCGAGAACGCGGCCAGCGCGGTGCGCGCGGCCTCGCCGTACTCGTCCTTGACCTCGTAGGACGGGTCGATCAGGGCGAGGAGCGGTCCCGGTGCGCCGCGCAGCGCCCGGACGCCCGCGTGACCGTCGCGCTCGGCCGCCCAGACCCGCGGACCCCGGCGACCGCGACCGCGCGCGTCCAGCCGGCCCTGCGCGTCGCCAAGGGCGCGATACTCGGCCGGGTGCCGCTCGTAGAGCGACAGCCGGTCGCCGGGCTCCAGCAGGGTGGCCGCCACGGCGGGCGAGCCGGGATAGGCCTCGGGCCCCTCGCGGTCGCGCAGCGCCAGCAGCACGTTCCAGAACGGGCCGTCGGGCGGGCCATCGGGCAGCGCGGCGGCGAGACGGCCGAGGCCGGCGGCCGCTTCGCCGGTCTTCTCGGCCTCGGGCGCGGCGAGGTCGTAGAGGCCGCGGCCCGCGTGGCTCTCGACATAGGTGAGCCCGGTGCCCGCCAGCGGTGCCAGCAGCGTGACCAGAACCACGTGCTTGTGCAGGTCGGCCGTGCCGCCGGCGTTATAGGCGTGTTGGTACGACAGCATGGGCCGGCCTTAGCGCCCCGGGCGTTGCATTGTCGACGCCCGAGGTGGGCCGCCCCGGGCGGTGCGTTGTCGACGCCCGCGGTGAGCCGTCGCGGGCAGTGCGTTGTCGACGTCGGCGGTGAGCCGTCGCGGACAGTGCGTTGTCGACGCCTGCGGTCGGCCGCCCCGGGTGGTGCCTTGTCGACACCCGCGGTCGGCCGTCGCATGCGATGCGTTGTCGACGCCCGCGGGGGGCTGTTGCGGGCGGGCGGCTGGGTCCGCGGTGCGGCGCTCACAGGCTGCGGCGGCGGCGCTGGCAGGGGCGCGCGGGCGCCCTAGCCTTGGGCCCCATGCGCCGCTTCGCCCGTCTTCTGGAACGCCTGCTGTTCACGCCCTCGCGCAACGCCAAGCTGCGGCTGATGGAGGCGTACTTCGCCGAGGCGCCGGACCCCGACCGGGGCTGGGCGCTGGCGGCGCTCGCGGACGGCATCGACCTGCCGGCGCTGGGCGGCGCGCGCATCCGGGGCCTGGTCGAAGAGCGGGTCGACCCGGTCCTGTTCGCGCTGAGCTACGATTACGTCGGCGATCTGGCCGAGACGGTGGCGCTGATCTGGCCCCAGCCCGCCCCGGTTTTGGAACCTGCCTTGTCCCCCTCCGCTGCCGCCGAGGCGCCGCGCCTGTCGGCCGTGGTCGACCGGCTGCGCCACGCCTCGCGCACCGAGGTCGGGCGGGTCTTTGCCGAGCTCCTGGACAGCATGGACGCCTCGGAGCGCCATGCCCTGATCAAGCTGGTCACCGGCGGCATGCGGGTCGGCGTCTCGGCCCGGCTGGCGCGCACGGCGCTGGCCGGCTGGTCCGGCCGCCCGCTGGAACGGATCGAGGAGCTGTGGTTCGGCATCGACCCGCCCTACACGGCGCTCTTCGCGTGGCTCGAGGGCGGGGCGGAGCCGGACATCGACCTCTCACTCGCCTTCCGCCCGATGATGCTGGCCAACCCGGTCGAGGACCGCTGGGCCGAGCTGGACCCCGCCGCCTACCGCGCCGAGTGGAAGTGGGACGGCATCCGGGTGCAGGCGTCGAGTTTCGGCAACCGCCGGGCGCTGTACTCGCGCACCGGCGAGGATATCGCCGCGGCCTTCCCGGACGTGGTCGCCAGCATGACGTGGGAAGGCTCGGTCGATGGCGAACTGTTGGTCGTGCGCGACGGCACGGTGGCGCCGTTCGCCGACCTACAGCGCCGGCTGGGGCGCAAGCAGGTGGGCGCGCGCCTCTTGACCGACGCGCCCGCGCACCTGCGTCTCTACGACATCCTGCACGACGGGGCGCGCGACACCCGCGCGCTGCCGCTGGACCAGCGGCGCGCGGCGCTGGAGGCCTGGTACGCCGCCGCCCGCCCCGACCGCACCGACCTGTCCGAGCAGATCGCCTTCGACGACTGGCCCACGCTGGAGCGGCTGCGCGAGGGCGCGCGGGCCGAGGGGCAGGAGGGCCTGATGCTGAAGCGCGGCGACAGCGCCTATGCCGGCGGCAGGCCCATGGGCCCGTGGTTCAAGTGGAAGCGCGATCCCCTGACCGCGGACTGCGTGCTGATCTACGCCCAGCGCGGGCACGGCAAACGCTCGTCGTTCTATTCCGACTATACCTTTGCCGCCTGGACGGGCGAGCCGGGGGCGCCGGCGCTGATCCCGGTCGGCAAGGCCTATTCGGGGTATACGGACGAGGAGCTGAAGAAGCTGGACCGCTGGATCCGCAACAACACGACCGAACGCTACGGCCCCGTCCGCGCCGTCGAGCCCAAGCTGGTGTTGGAGATCGCGTTCGACGCGGTGCAACGCTCGACCCGCCACAAATCCGGCATCGCCATGCGGTTCCCGCGCATCAAGCGCATCCGCTGGGACAAACCGGCGGACGAGGCCGACCGGCTGACCACGCTGGAAGCGCTGATCGCGGCCTCGCCTGCGGCCTGAACCGATCCGCGACGGAAAGCGCCGGACGATCCGTGACGGGGTCGGGCCGCTCCCGTCTGGGTTGCGCTCGCACACCACATGGGTGTGACTGGCGAAGAGATGCCGAGGACCCTAGCCTTTCGCAAACCACGACATTTTCGAGGATGCCCATGCAGCGATCGATTGCCGCCCGTATTGCCGCCGCCCCGCTTGCCGCTGTCCCCCTCGCCGGGGCACTCGCCCGACCCCTGGCAGGAACGCTCACCCTGACCCTTGCAGGGGCGCTCACGGCCGCGGGCCTCGCGCTCGGGCTGTCGGCTACCCCGGCCTCGGCGCAGCGGTTGAGCTGCGACACCGAGTATACGGTGCGCCGCGGCGACACGCTCTCGGACATCGCCTTTCGCACCTATGGCCAGGCGACGCCGCGCTTTTATCAGCGCATCTTCAGCGCCAACCCGGGCAAACTGCGCAGCGTCGACATCATTCCCGTCGGCGTGGGGCTGTTCCTGCCCTGCGAGGGCGGCAGCGCCCAGCAGGTCCCCGGCGGCGGGCAGAGCGCGTCGACCGGTACGCAGGCGCCGCAGGTGCCCGCCGGGCCCAGCGGTCCCGCCACCGCCAGCGTGCGCATCGTCACGGGCGACGATTATCCGCCCTACGTGGGCAGCGCGCTCCGCTATGGCGGCTTTTCGACCGAGTTGGTGCGCCGCGCGGTGATCGCCGCCCCGGCGGGTCTGGACCACGAGCTGGACGTCATCGACGACTGGAGCGCGATGCTCGATCCGTTGCTGGCCAAGGGGCTCTACGATTTCACGTTTCCGTGGTTCAAGCCGGACTGCAGCAAGTAAGACGAACTGGGCGACAGCTCGCGCTGGCGCTGCGACAACCTCCGGTTTTCGGCCCCGCTGCACCAGGTGGTGGTCAGCTTCTACATGCGCACCGAAGACGCGCGCGTGACGACCGACGCGCAGCAGCTGCTCGGCCGCACGCTGTGCCGGCCGACGGGTTACTTTGTGCACGATCTCGAGGTGCGG
>JBCCMW010000308.1:0-5028 GCA_039026175.1 Pseudomonadota bacterium | reverse complement strand
GTCGCAGGGCGACCGTCGGCCGGGGCGATGCTGCTGTTCCTGGCCGCCTGGGCGGTGCCGTTCTGGCTGGTGCTGGAGGCGGTGCCGACGAAGCTGCCCCACTATGTGCTGCCGCTCTACCCCGCGCTGGCGGTCCTGGTTGGCTGGTACGCAAGCGCGCCGTCGGCCGAGCCCGGCGCCGGCGCCGAGCCGCGCTGGCGCGCCCGCACCGCCGCCGCACTGGTCGCGGTGCCCGGCGTCGGGCTCGGCCTCGCCGCGCTCGTCCTGCCGCTGGTGCTGGAGGGGCGGCCCGTCGCGCTCGCTGCTCTGCTCGGTCTCGCCGGCGGGGCGCTCGCGCTCCTGGCCGCCCGCGCGGCGCTGGCGGGCCAGCGGCTGGCCCATGCGGCCGGCGGCGGGCTTTCGGCGCTCGCGCTCTATATGGCGGTGCTGCAGGGCGGGCTGCCGGCGCTGGACACCGCGTTCATGAGCCCGCGCGTCGCCGCCCTGGGCGCCACCGTGGCCGCGTGCGCCGAAGGGCCCGTCACGTCGCTCGGCTATCGCGAACCCTCGCTGGTCTTCGCCACGGCGACCGACACCCGCTTGCCGCCCCCGCCCGAAGCCGCGCGCATCCTGGTCCGGGAGCCGGGCACCGCGCTGCTGCTGGTCGAGCGCTGGCGCCCGGCGCTGCGCGTATCGCTGGCCGACGCCGGGCACGCCGATCTGGTGCTGGTCGACCGAGGCAGCGTGACGGGTTTTAACTACAATCGCGGCCGGTTCGAGACGGTGACGCTGGTGACCCGCGACGACCCACGCTTCGACGCCTGCGCCCCTGCGCTGGCGCGCGACGCCGGCGACATGGGCTGAGAGAGCCGCCTTCGCGCTCCGCTCGCCCGCCGCGCATGGCATGCTGGCCTTGCCGCCCGCCCGCGCCTATACGGCGCCGGTGACCGAGAGGGACGCATGACCGCCACGCCGCGCTTCACCGTCATTGCGCCGATGCTGAACGAGGCCGACAGCGTCGCCCGTCTGGCCGAGGAGATCGGCGAGGCGTGCGCGGGTTTGGGCCCGTTCGAGGCGATCTTCGTGAACGACGGCTCCACCGACGCCACGGCCGAGCGCATCGCCGAGGCGCGGGTGCGCTTCCCGTGGCTGCGCGAGTTGCGCCATGCCGCGCCCTGCGGCCAGTCCGCCGCTGTCCGCTCCGGCGTGATCGCGGCCCACGCGCCGATCTGCGCGACGCTGGACGGCGACGGCCAGAACCCGCCGGCCGAGCTGCCCAAGCTGATCCGTCCGCTGCTGGCCACCCAGGCGAGCGCCGCGCCCCCGCTCGGCCTGGTCGCCGGCCAGCGCATCGACCGCCAGGACACGGCGTCGAAGAAGCTGGCCTCGCGCGCGGCCAATGCGCTGCGCGCACGGCTGTTGCGCGACGCCACGCGCGACACCGGCTGCGGCCTGAAGGCGTTCCCGCGCGAGGTGTTTCTGGCGCTGCCCTTTTTCGACCACCTGCACCGCTATCTGCCCGCCCTGGTGCGGCGCGAGGGCTATGCCGTCGCGCTGGTCGACGTCTCGCATCGCGCGCGCAAGGCGGGCCGCTCGAAATACACCAACCTGGGCCGCGCCATCGTGGGCATCACCGATCTCTTCGGCGTGTGGTGGCTGATCCGCCGGCGCCGCGTGCCCGCTGTGGTGGCGCTGGATGCCCCGGCCGAGCCCGCCGCCGCAGCCGAGGCTGCCGAGTGATCGAGGCGCTGAAGGACTTTCTGGGCGCGGACGGCGACGGCGAGCTTGCGTGGATCATGGTGGGCCTGGGCGGGCAGTGCCTGTTCATGGGCCGCTTCCTGGTGCAGTGGGTCGTGTCCGAGCGGGCCAAGCGCTCGGTCGTGCCGATCGCCTTCTGGTGGCTGTCGATCGCGGGCGCGGCGGTGCTGCTGGCCTATGCCATCTGGCGCGCCGACCCGGTCTTTATTCTGGGCCAATCGCTGGGCTTCTTCATCTATGCGCGCAATTTGTGGCTGATCCGGGCCGAGCGTCACGAGGGCGGCTGAGGCCCGACGGCGGGGCCCTGGAAACGGGCACTGAGACGGACCCAGAGACGGGCCCAGAGACGGGCGCCGAGACGGGCCCAGAGACGCACGCCGAAACGGGTGCACAAAACGCGGAACAGGCTGGAAACCGACTGCACGTGCCCGTCTGCCATGCTCACGCCCCGATTGCAGGCCACCACGCCGCCATCGGGACTGACAAAGGCGGCCGCGGCGCCGCGGCGATCGGTCCGGTCGAGCGGGGGAACCGAATGCCGAACGACGAGACGGGCATGGCGGAGATCGCGCGAACGCGGCCGGACCTCGGCGCTGCGGGGATCGCGCCGGCGATCGGCATGGAAGACATCTGCGGCGACACGGCGGCGCCCGCACCCACACCGGCCGGGCGGCGCTATCCGCCTTTCCTGCTCTACGGCGTCTATTCGATCACCATCGGCCTGGCGATGTACCTGGTCGGCGTGCTGATGGTGTTTCCGCGGTATCTGCTCGGCCTGCGCGACGTGCTGGACCCGATCTCCGAGGCGATGGTCTGGTGGTCGGGCACGCCCATTATGATCGGGCTCTCTCTGGCCGCGCTGGATCTCTTGATCCTGTTCGAGCGCCGGCGCTGGGGCGCCGTGCGCATGGACCCGGTACAGACCGACAAGGTGACCGTCGCGCTGACCGCCTATAACGACGAAGAGAGCATCGCCGCCGCGGTCGCCGATTTCCGCGCCCACCCGCGCGTCGCCCGGGTGATCGTGGTCTCGAACAACTCGACCGACCGGACGTTCGAGCGGGCCGAGGCGGCGGGCGCGATCACCGTGAACGAGACCTTCCCCGGCTACGGCTCCTGCGTGCACCGCTGCTTTACCGAGGCGCTCGCCTACGACGACACCGAGCTCATGGTGCTGTGCGAAGGCGACTGCACGTTCCGCGCCTACGATATCGAAAAGCTGATCGCCTATGCGCCCCACGCCGACATCGTGAACGGCACGCGCACGGTGGAAAAACTGCGCCAGAACCAGACGCAGCTTTCGACCTTTATGTTCTACGGCAACGTCTTCGTCGGCAAGCTGATGGAGGCCAAGCACTTGGGCCGCGGGACCATCACCGACGTGGGCACGACCTACAAGGTCGTCCGCCGCGCGGCGCTGGCCCGGCTGATGCCGCATCTGGACCGGCGGGTGAACCTGGCGTTCAATGCGCACTTTCTGGACCGGGCGTTGGGCCAGGGGCTGGGCCTGGTCGAGGTGCCGATCACCTTCCACGCCCGGGTCGGCGCCTCCAAAGGCGGCAACATCAACAACCGGCGCGCGTTTCGGGTGGGGCTCAAGATGATCTGGGGCCTGACCTTCGGCTGGCGCCCGCAGCCCTGAGGCGGAGGCCGAGATGGACGGCGGCATGCATCCTGCCCAGGACCCCGACAAGGCCCAGGACACCGCGACCGGCCGGCGCGAGGACGGGCGCGAGGACGACGGGCGCCGGGACGCAAACCGCGACGCGGACCGTCACGCCGGTCAGGACGCGGGGTATCACGCGGCGCGCTTTACCCACGACCCGCGGCGCGACGTGCTGTGGCAGACGCTCTGCCGCCACTTCTTTGCCGCGCGCGTGCCGGCAGACGGCTGCGTGCTGGACCTCGGCGCCGGCTATGGCCAGTTCGTCAATAACATCCAGGCCCGCCGGCGCATCGCGCTGGATCTGTGGGACGAGCTGCCCGATCACGTGGCTCCGGGGGTCGAGGCCATCGTGGGCCCGGCCACCGATCTCTCGCCCATCGCCCCCGGCAGCGTGGACTATGCCTTCGCCTCGAACCTGTTCGAGCACCTCACCAAGGCGGCGCTGACGGAGGTGCTGGCGCAGTTGCGCGATAGGCTGACGGCGCGCGGCACGCTGACCCTGCTGCAGCCAAACTACCGCTACGCCTATGCCGAGTATTTCGACGACTACACCCACGAGACGATCTTCAGCCACGTCTCGCTGGCCGATTTCCTGTCGGCCAACGGGTTCGAGCCGGTCGAGGTGCGCCCACGCTTCCTGCCGCTGTCGATCAAAGGCGGGCTGCCGGTGCATCCGCTGCTGATCCGGGCCTATCTGCTGTCGCCGATCAAGCCTATCGGCAAGCAGATGCTGGTTGTCGCCCGGCCCCGGCGCTGAGCCCGACGCGCCCGGGATGACCGCCGCCGATCCCTCGACCCAGTCCGCCCACGACGAGGGCGCCGCCGGTGCGCGCACCGCGCGGCGCGTGTTGATCGCGGCGCTGGTCCTGTTGCTGGTCTCGGCCCTGCCGGTGCTGTCCGACCGTGCGGCCCTGGCGATGGATGTCTTGGCCTATCCGCACGAGTACGGCTATGGCGAGGGGGTGGTCGCGCAGCAGGCGCTGATGATCTTGCGCGGCGAGGGCTACAGCGATCTCACCCAGGAACCCTATGTCGTGTTCCATTACCCGCCGGTGTTTCACCTGGCTGCGGGCGCGGTGGCGGCCGCGACGGGCAACGACATCGTGGCAGGCGGGCGGCTGGCCTCGATCCTGGCTTCGATCGCGGCGGCCGGCATCCTGGGCTGGCTGGTCTGGGCCCATGCACGCCAGACCCTGGCGCCCCTGACGGGACCCAGGGTGGGCCCAGGAGCAGGCCCAGAAGCGGGCCCCGGAGCAGGCCTCGGAGCAGGCCTCGGGGCGCGCCCCGGCGCAGTCATCGGGGCGGCGGAGCCCGAGGCGCGGGCGCTGCCGCCGCTGATGGCACTCGCCGCTGCGGCGCTGGCGCTGGCGCAGGTGCCGCTGGCGAACTCGATCGCCGTCAACCGGGTCGATACGGTGGCGCTGGCGGCGGGCATGGCGGCGCTGGCGCTGGCGACCGGCATGCTGCGCCGGCCCTGGCTGATGCTGCCCACGGCGCTGGCCATCGCCGCCACGCTCTATGCCAAGCAGAGCTATCTGGCCCTGCCCGCGGCAGCGATGGGCGGGGCCATCCTGCTGGCCCCGCGTCTCGGCTGGCGGCTGACGGGCTTGACGCTCGCGCTGGGG
>JBCCMW010000307.1:0-5035 GCA_039026175.1 Pseudomonadota bacterium | reverse complement strand
TGGCCGCGGCGCTGGCGGGCCGGGGCGGGCGCGTCGGCCTGGCCGACGCCGACGCCCAGCAGAGCGCGCTCGGCTGGCTGGGGTTGCGTCCGGCCGACCTGCCGCCCATCGCGGGGCTGAGCTGGGCCAAAGCCGGCAGGATCGGCGCGCATCCCAAAAAGCTGGACTGGCTGGTGATCGACGCGCCGGGAGCGCTCAAGGGCGCGCGCGCCGAAGCGCTGATCGCCGAGGCGAAGGCGATCGTCACCCCCTTCCAACCCGGTCTGTTCGACCGCGCCTCGACCGAGCGGTTCCTCGCCGAGATCGAGGAGATCAAGCGCATCGCCAAGGGCAAAGTCGGCGTGCACCTGGTCGCCAACCGGTTCCGCGGCGGCGTGCGCCAAGCCGAGGCGGTGGCCGAGACCGCGGCGGCGCTGAACCGGGCCGTGACCGCGACGATCCCCGAACGCGCCGCCTATGCAAGCCTCGCTGCGACCGGCATGACGGTGTTCGACAGCACCCGCACCGCCCACCGGCGCCTCTGCGGGCCCTGGCAGCCGCTGCTGGACGCTTTTGCGGGCTACACAGATGCCGCCCGCGTCCCGGCGGGCTGAACAAACGCCGCTCGCATCCTGGCGGGCTGAGCGGACACCGCCCGCATCCTGGCGGGCTGAGCGGACACCGCCCGCATCGGCGAGCGGGCCGTATCGCGGCAGCGGTCCCGTGTCGGCGCACCCCTTGCGAGCCTTGGCCCGGGCCCGTACCTCCGAACGCAAGCGCCGGCCGGATGTGCCGGCCCCGCGAGGACAGGAGACCCCGCCATGATCGGCCGCCTGAACCACGTCGCGATCGCGGTGCCCGATCTGGCCGCGGCGACGGCGCTCTATCGCGACACGCTGGGCGCCACCGTCTCGGCCCCGCAGGCCGAGCCCGACCACGGCGTGACGGTGGTGTTCATCGAGCTGCCCAACACGAAGATCGAACTGCTGGAGCCGCTGGGCGAGGGCTCGCCCATCGCGGGGTTCCTGGCAAAGAACGCAACCGGCGGGATCCACCATGTGTGCTACGAGGTCGAGGACATCATGGCGGCGCGCGATCGGCTGACGGCCCAGGGCGCGCGGGTGCTGGGCGACGGATCGCCCAAGATCGGCGCGCACGGCAAGCCGGTGCTGTTCCTGCATCCCAAGGACTTCAACGGCACCCTGGTCGAGCTGGAGGAGGTCTGAGTGTCCGTCACCTCGGCCCTGGTCTTCTTCGCCGTCATCTGGGCGCTGGTGTTCTACATGGTGATGCCGCTGGGGCAGACCAGCCAGAGCGAGGCGGGCGAAGTGGAGCCCGGCACCCCGGCCTCGGCACCGGTGAACGCGCGCGTGGGGCGCAAGGCGCTGATCACGACGGCGATCGCGGCCGCGGTGTTTGCGGTGATCCTGGGCGTGATCGAGTTCGAGGTGATCACGATGGCCGACCTCGAAGCCTTGGGGCCCCCCAACACCCGCTGAGCCCGATCGTTGCGCGGCCCCCAGACGCGCCTCCAGCGCTCGGGGCCAGACGCGCCTCCGGCGCTTGGGGCCAGACGCGCCTCCAGCGCTCGGGGTCAGACGCGCCTCCGGCGCTTGGGGTCAGACGCGCCTCTGGCGCTCGGGGTTCCGGGGCCTTCGGCCGATGGATGCGTCCCGGCCGCGCACTGGGTACCGATGCCGAGCCGACCCGCCGTGGCAGCGCTCTGGTGCCGCGCTCTGGGGCCGCGCTCTGGGGCCGCGCTCTGGGTTCGCGCTCTGGGCTTTACTGCTCGGCACAGCCGCGCAAGGCCTACCCTCCGCGACTGCCGAAGACAGCTGCACGAGGGGTCAGTCGGCGAGAGCATGCGCGCGAGCGGCCGAAGGCCCCGGAACCCAGTGCGCCGGAGGCGCCCACGGGCAGGCGCTGCGCTATGCGGTCGGGCCCGGCGCGCGCAAGCGCTGCACCATATGCGTGAACGCCGCCGTGCCCAGCACCGGGATCAACAGGTTCATGATCGGGATCGTCAACGGCACCGCCATCACGGTGCCGGCCAACCACACCCGGAACCCGTGCTTCTTGCGCAGCGCCCGTGCGGCCCCGACACCCATGTAGTGCGCCGCCACGCTCTCGAAGAACTCGCGACCCAGGATGTAGCCGTTCAGCGCGTAGAACAAGAACGGCGCCAGCGGCCCCGTCACCAGCAGCAGCACCAGCGCCAACAGGTTGATCGCCAGCACCACAAGCAGGGTGCGCAGCGCCTCGCCCAGCTGCTCGGCCAGCGGCCGGGTCGCCGCGCCCCGTCGATCCGGATACCAGCGCCCATCCACCGCCGCCACGATCCGGTCGGCGAACAGGCCGACAACGGCAGCGGCGACCGGGATCATCAGAAAGGACGAGGCCGCAAGCAGCCCCAGCACGGCCGCACCGCGGATCCAGCTCACCGGCGTCGGCACCTCGCCCAGCAGCCACAGATCCATCGTCTCGGGCAGGAGGCCCAGCGCGGCATAGATCAGCGCGCCGAGGCCGACCAGCAGCCCCACCGTCAGCCCCAACGCCCGGGCCAGCACGCCCAGAAACCGCGGATCGCCCATCTGCCCGACCGCACGCGAGACATCGTCGGCCAGCCCACCGCTGTACCGCGGCGCCGTGCCCGCATCGCCCGATCCGGCATCGGGTCCGGGCCCCGCGCCCCCCCCGGCCGGCGCCACGCTCAGCGCCAGTCCGTCAGCGCATCGATGTCCGGGCGCGGGCGGTCGGGCGGCACCGACGTCTCGCGACCGAGGTGCACGAAGCCCGCCGCATACTCGCCCGCCCGCGCGCCGATCGCGGCCAGGAACGCTGCGTCGCGCGCAAAGGGCCCGGTCAGCCAGTTGGCCCCCCAGCCCATCGCCAGCGCCGCATTGACCAGGCCGAGGCAGAGCGCCCCCGCCGACAGATCCTGCTCCCAGGCCGGGATCTTGGCCGCGGGGTCGGGGCGCGCCAGCACCGCGACGATGGCGCCGCCGAAGCGGAAGTTGGCGGCCGCCTTCTCGGCCTGCGCCGCCTCCATGCCCAGCGCCGCACCGTGGGCGCGCGCGGTGTCGGCCAGCGCCTCCATCGCCGGGCGCGCCAGCACGACAAAGCGCCAGGGCTCCAGCTTGCCGTGGTCCGGCACCCGGGCGGCGAGGGCCAGCATCTGGCGGATATCCTCGCGCCCCGGCGCGTCGGCCGTCAGCGTCTTGGCCGGGCGCGAGCGGCGGGTGGCCAGGAACGCCAGCACCTCGGGCCGCGGCGCCAGCGGCGGGACAGTGCGCGGCGGCGCCTGCGGCGGCGCGGCGGCGGCTGGGGCTGCGGCAGGGGCGGCGGCAGGGGCTGCGGTATCGCGGATCGGCTCGGTCATGGTGTGGGCCTCCTCCTCGGCACGCCGCGTCCTCGCCGCCCACCCCCGCCCCGTCAACCCCGAACCGGCCCCCGACGCCGCAGCACCGGGGGCCGCCGGTCAGTGCCGACACCAGGCCGCGGCCGCCAGATAGGCCGCCGCCACGGCGAACGAGAGCAAGGCCTTGTCGGCCCCCATCCCGCCCGCGAAGTAGAGACAGCCCACGAGCGTATGGAACGTCTTGTCGTCGAAGCACATCGTCTGCACCTTTCCATCAGGGTGGGTGCTGCCGGCAGCGTTCTGTGCACGTCGCCGGATGTGCCTCAGGGCCCGGGGAATCGGGGTCCGGGAATTCCAGGAACGGATTTGCGATGACGAGTTTCGGCGTGCGTTTCGGAGCGCTGGTCAAAAGGAAGCGGGGCGCCGAGCGGCTCAGCCAGACCGCTCTGGTCGAGGCAGCCTTCGAGGACGGGCAGTACAGCAAGAGTGCGCTCTCGGCGCTGGAGAACGGCAATGTCGCAGACCCCCAGCAGGCGACTGTCGACGCTCTCGTCGTCTACCTGAACCTCTCGCCCGAGGAGCTGGAGGCCTGCCGCGCGCCGCCCCCACCCACGCTGCCGGCGGGGTTGGAGGGGTATGCCGAGCAGATCGGGGTGCCGCAGGCGGTGATGTTCCAGCTCGCCTTCCAGTTCGGCCACGACAATCCCAAGGCGGAAGTGACCGAGTACAAGCGGTTCCTGGAGCAGAAGGCCGAGGACTACCGCGCGCTGACGGCCGAGCTTGCGACGCTCAAGGCCGCCGACGCGCGGCTGGCCAACAGCGTCGCGGCCGCCGAGGATGACATCGCGGCCGGCCGCTTCGACGACGCCCAGGCGATGCTGGAGGACGCCAAGACGCTGAGCCGCGCGCGCGCCGACGAGGCCGTGACCCAGCTCGCGGATATCGAGGCGCGCCAGGGCGACATCGCCCTCCTACACCGCGGCGACGCCACCGCGGCCGCCGCCCACTACACCGCCGCCAGCGACCTCCTCCTCCCCCTCGACCGCGCGCGCGCCCTCGACCGCCGCAACGACTACGCCGTCAGCCTCGCCCGGCACGGCCAGCGCTACGGCGGCCAGGGCCTGCCCACCGCGGCAACCCTGTGGCGCGCCCTGGCCGACATCGTCGACCCGCAAGCCGAGGGCGAACAGTGGGCAAAGGCACAGAACAACCTCGCCATCGCGCTCTGGAACCAAGGCGCCCGCACGGACGGCACGGCGGGCGCGGCCCTGCTGGCCGAGGCGGTCGAGGCCTTTCGCGCCGCCCTCACCGTCCGCACCCGCGAGGCGCATCCGGTGCAATGGGCCACGACGCAGAACAACCTCGCCAACGCGCTCGGAGCCCAAGGCGAACGCACGGACGGCGCGGCGGGCGCAGCCCTGCTGGCCGAGGCGGTCGAGGCCTATCGCGCCGCCCTCACCGTCCAAACCAGCGAGGCGCATCCGGTGGACTGGGCCATGACGCAGAACAACCTCGCCGCCGCGCTCTACACCCAAGGCGAACGCACGGACGGCGCGGCGGGCGCGGCCCTGCTGGCCGAGGCGGTCGAGGCCTATCGCGCCGCCCTCACCGTCCGCACCCGCGAGGCGCATCCGGTGGACTGGGCCATGACGCAGAACAACCTCGCCGCCGCGCTCTACACCCAAGGCGAACGCACGG
>JBCCMW010000306.1:0-5097 GCA_039026175.1 Pseudomonadota bacterium | reverse complement strand
GGACGAGCCGACCTCGGTGCTGACCCCGCAGGAGGCCGAGATCCTGTTCGACGCGCTGCACGGTCTGTCGGCCAAGGGCTGCGCGCTGCTCTACATCACGCACCGGCTGGCCGAGGTCTCGGCGCTTTGCGAGCGGGCGACGGTGCTGCGCCGCGGCCGCCTGGTCGGCCACTGCGACCCGCGCGAGACCCCGCCCGAGGCGATCGCCGAGATGATGGTCGGCGGCACCATCGCGCCGCTGCAGCCCCGCGCCGAGCCGGACGGCGAGGGTGCCGTGCGGCTGCGCGTGCGCTCGCTCACCCTCAGCGAGGCGCAGACCGGCGGCCGGGCGCTGACGGATGTATACCTGCAGGTGCGTGCCTACGAGGTGCTGGGCATCGCCGGCATCGCAGGCGAGGGGCAGAACGAGCTGACGGCGGCGCTGGCCGGCGAGGTGACGCTGCCGCTGGCCAAGGGCGCCATCGAGATCAACAACCGCCGCGCCGCCCATCGCGGCCCGGCCGACCGCCGGCGCCTGGGCGCGGCCGTGGTGCCCGAGGATCGCACCCACCATGCCACTGTCGGCAGCTTCCCGCTGTCGGATAACGTGATGCTGACCCACCACGGCGAGCCGAGGATGGCGCGCAGCGAGGGCCTGCTGCGCTTTGGCCTGGCGCGCGCGTGGGTGGACCGCATCCGCGAGGCGTTCGACGTGCGCGGGGCCGAGGGCGACCCGCAGGCCGCGCGCCTGTCGGGCGGGAACCTGCAAAAGTTCATCGTGGGGCGCGAGGTCCTGCGCACCACCAAGCTGCTGGTGCTGAACCAGCCGACCTGGGGCGTCGACGCGCAGGCCGCGGCGCGGATCCGCCAGGCCATCCTGGATGCGGCCGAGGGCGGGGCCGGCGTGGTGGTGATCAGCCAGGATCTGGACGAGCTGTTCCAGATCTGCGACCGCATCGCCGTGATGCACCGGGGCAAGCTGACCCCGGCGCGCCCGGTCGACCGGCTGACCCCGGCGCTGGTGGGGCTGATGATGGCCGGCGAAAAGGTCCAGGTGCACGTCGACGACGACCCGCCCCGCCCGCGCGCCGTGCCCAATCTGGGTTTCGGCGACAGCCCGGACGACCCGGTCCAGGACGACCCGGCCCACGATGTCGCCTACCGGCAGGCGCGGCGCGACGATGCCGACCCCGGGACCCAGTCGCCCCGCGAAGGCCCCGCCACAGGACCCGCCGAGCCGCCCGTCGATACCGCCGTCGGTACCGCCGTCGACACACCCGCCGAAACACCCGCCGAAACACCGGTTGGGGGGCGCGCGCGCGAACAGGCCGCCGGCGGGGGCCAGCCGTGAGGATCGCGCCGTGAGGATCGCGCCGTGAGGATCGCGCCGTGAGGATCGCCCCGTGAGGATCGCGCTGGAGCCGCGCGAGGGCGGCGGCACCTGGACCGTGGTCGCGGCACCGCTGGCCGCGCTTGCCGCCAGCCTGGTGGTGGGCGGGGTGCTGCTGGGCCTGCTCGGCCATTCGCCGTTCGAGGCGCTCTACGTCTATTTCGTCTCGCCCCTGACCGAGGGGTATACCCGGGCCGAGATCCTGGTGAAGCTGGTGCCGCTGGCGCTGATCGGCGCGGGCCTCGCCGTGTCGTTCCGGGCCAACGTGTGGAACATCGGCGCGGCCGGGCAGTACACGATGGGCGCGCTGATCGCAGGCGCGCTGGCGCTGGTCGCGCCCCAGGGGGCGACGGGCCTGCACTGGCTGATCCTGTACCTGATCGTCGGGGTGGGCGGCGGCATGGCCTGGGCCGCGGTGCCGGCGTTCCTGCGCACCCGCTTCGGCACCAACGAGATCCTGGTCTCGCTGATGCTGACCTATGTGGCGGCGCTGGCGCTGGACTGGGCGGTGCGCGGGCCGCTGCGCGATCCGGCGGCCTTCGGCTTTCCCCAGTCGCGCGACTTCCCCGACGGGTTCCTGATGCCCGTGCTGATGCAGGGCACGCGGCTGCACGCGGGCGTGCTGCTGGCCGTGGCGGTGGCGGTCGGGCTGGCGCTGATGATGGCCTACACGCGCCGAGGCTTCAGCCTGCGCGTGATGGGGACCGAGCCCCGCGCCGGGCGCTTCGCGGGCTTTTCGGAGAACGGCACGGTGTGGTTCGCGCTGCTGCTTTCGGGCGGGCTCGCGGGCCTGGCCGGCGCGGTCGAGGTATCGGCCACCGTCAGCCAGCTCCAACCCGATATCTCGGCCAGCTACGGGTTCACCGCGATCATCGTGGCGTTCCTCGGCCGGCTCAATCCGCTGGGCGCGCTGTTCGGCGCGCTGGTCCTGGCGCTCAGCGACATCGGGGGCGAGAACGCGCAGATCATGATGCAGTTGCCGCGCAACGCGACGGCGCTGTTCCAGGGCATGCTGCTGCTGTTCCTGCTGGCCGCCGACACGCTGACCCGCTACCGCGTGCGGCTGATCCGGCCGGGCGAGGCGGGCGCGCCTGCCGCGGCCCCACCGCGCATCGCCGCCTCGGCCGGGGAGGGCGCCTGATGGGCATGCTGGAGCAGGCCATCGCCACCATCCTGGTCGCCGCCACGCCGTTCCTGTTCGCGGGCCTCGGCGAGCTGGTGGCCGAGAAGACGGGCCAGCTCAACCTCGGCGTCGAGGGCATGATGCTGGTCGGCGCCGTCGCGGCCTTTGCCGCGGCCTTCGCGACCGGGTCGCCGTGGCTGGGGCTGATCGTCGGCGCGCTGGCGGGCACGGCGCTGGCGGCGGTGTACGTGCTGTTCTCGGTCGTCCTGCTCGCCAACCAGGCGGCCACGGGCCTGGCGCTCACGATCTTCGGCATCGGCGCGTCGGGCCTGTTCGGCCAGGCCTATGTGGGCGAGACGGTGGTGCCGCTGCCCAAGCTCGACCTGCCGGGGCTTAGCGACGGGGGCCCCATCGGCCGTCTCGCCTTCGGCCAGGACCCGATGGTCTATGCCGGCGTCGTGGCGGCGGTCGCGGTGTTCGTGGTGCTGCGCTTCACCCGGCTCGGCCTGATGATCCGCGCGGTCGGCGACAGCCCCGAGGCGGCCGATGCCATGGGCCTGCCGGTGCTGGCGATCCGCGGCGGGGCGGTGCTGTTCGGCGGCGCGATGGCGGGGCTCGCCGGCGCCTATCTCAGCGTCGCCTACACCCCGATGTGGGGGGAGAACATGACCGCCGGGCGCGGCTGGATCGCCGTGGCGCTGGTCGTCTTCGCCTCCTGGCGGCCCGAGCGGCTGTTCGTCGGCGCCTACCTGTTCGCGGCGTTCACCCAGCTGCAATTCTTCGGCCAGTCGATCGTGCCCCAGGTACCCAGCCAGGCGCTGGCGATGGTGCCGTACCTGGCCACCATCGCCGCGCTGGTGCTGATCAGCCGCAGCCGCATGGCGACGCGGGTGCACGCCCCGGCCTCGATCGGCCGCGCCTTCCGCCCCGTGCGCTAGCCGGTCCGCCCGCGCGCCCGCGGCCCCAGAGTGGGTGCACCGCACCCGGCGCGACAGGGCAACGCACCGCACCCGGCGCCGAAGGGTGCGTGCACCGCACCGGGCGCGGCAGGGTGCGTGCACCGCACCGGGCGCGGCAGGGTGCGTGCACCGCACTGGGCGCGGCAGGGTGCGTGCACCGCACCGGGCGCCGCAGGGTGCGTGTGGCGCACCGGGCGCGGCAGGGCGCGCGTGGCGCATCGGCAGCGCTGGGTGCGCGTGACGCGCTGGGCAGCCTAGGGTGCGTGCAACGCGCCGCATCGCGCGTCCCGCCTGCCGCCCATGCGGGCAGCCTATGCGCTGCTGCTCACCTGAGAGGCCCCATGGGGTTTGCCCTCGCCCAGGCTGCGCGCTAACGATGCACCACCCCCTGCGTGCTGCCCCTGGAGACCGTCCATGACCCCCGCACACCGCCTCGCGCCGCGCCGCCGTTCGATCCTGGGCGCGGCCCTCGCCGCGGCCCTCGCCGGCCTTGCCACCGCCCCCGGCGCCGCCGCCGAACCGGTCAAGGTCGGCTTCGTCTATGTCGGCCCCGTCGGCGACCACGGCTGGACCTTCCGCCACGACCACGGCCGCCAGGCGATCGAGGAGGCGTTCGGCGACCGGGTCGAGACCACCTTTGTCGAGAGCGTGTCCGAGGGCCCGGACGCCGAGCGCGTGATCCGCCAGCTTGCCGCCACCGGCCACGACCTGATCTTCACCACCTCGTTCGGCTTCATGGACCCCACCGTGAAGATCGCCGAGCAGTTCCCGGACGTCGCCTTCGAGCACGCCACCGGCTTCAAGCGCAGCGACAACGTCTCGACCTACTCGGGCCGCTTCTACGAGGGCCGCCACATCATCGGCGAGATCGCGGGCCAACTGACCGAGACCAAGAAGATCGGCTACATCGCCTCGTTCCCGATCCCCGAGGTGATCCGCGGCATCAACGCCGCCACCCTCGCCGCCCGCGCGGTGGACCCCGAGATCGAGACCCTCGTCGTCTGGGTCAACACCTGGTACGATCCGGGGCGCGAGGCGGATGCGGCCAAGGCGCTGATCGCCCAGGGCGCCGACATCATCATGCAGCACACCGACAGCCCCGCCGCCCTGCAGGCGGCCGAGGCCGCGGGCGTCAAGGCGTTCGGCCAGGCCTCGGACATGAAGCGCTTCGCCCCCACCGTGCAGCTGACCGCGATCATCGACGACTGGGATCCCTACTACATCGCCCGCACCCAGGCGGTGATGGACGGCACCTGGGAGAGCGTCGACGTCTGGCACGGCCTGGCCGAGGGCATGGTCGTGATGGCGCCCTACGAGAACAGGCCCGAGGCCGTGGCCGAGCGCGCAAAGGCGACCGAGGCGGCGCTGACCGCGGGCGAGATCCACCCCTTCACCGGCCCCATCGTCGACCGCGACGGCACCGTCCAGGTCCCCGACGGCGAGATCGCGAGCGACGAGCACATGCTGGGCATGAGCTATTTTGTCGAGGGCGTGATCGGCGACCTGCCGAACTGATCCCGCCCCCGGCCCGCGACCCGGACGCGCGCCCGCCCCACGCCGGGCGTGCGCCCAGGGCTCCGAGGCCCCCGCGAGCGTTGGCCCCCCGGATCGTTGGCCCCCCCGAACGGTGGCCCCCGGGATCGGTG
>JBCCMW010000305.1:0-5097 GCA_039026175.1 Pseudomonadota bacterium | reverse complement strand
CTCCTCTTGTCATATTTGAGACTTGTAGTCTCAAATTTGCAGAGTATGGTGACGAAGGCAACCATCAAGTTCGCCGCGGACGGAGCTGGGCGTGATGAAATCACAGATAGCCGATTTTATCATCGTCGGCGCGGGTTCTGCGGGCTGTGTGCTGGCCAATCGCCTGAGCGCCGACCCCGCGATCAAGGTCGTGGTGCTGGAGGCTGGCGGGCGCGACATCAATCCGTGGATCCACGTCCCTGTCGGCTACTTCAAGACACTGCACAACCCCAAGACGGACTGGTGCTACAGGACCGAGCCCGATCCGGGGCTGCAGAACCGCCGCATCGACTGGCCGCGGGGCAAGACGCTGGGTGGCTCCAGCTCGATCAACGGGCTGCTGTACGTGCGCGGCCAGCGCCAGGACTACGAGCGCTGGGCCCAGGCGGGCAACCGCGGCTGGGGCTGGGACGACGTGCTGCCGCTGTTCAAACGCTCCGAGCGCCACGAGGACGGCGAGACCGCGGTGCACGGCGGCTCGGGCGGCCTGTCGGTCTCGCGCATCCGCTCGCGCAGCCGCATCGCCGAGGCGTTCATCGGCGCCGCTGTCGAAATGGGCGTGCCCCGCACCGACGACTACAATGGCGAGCAGCAGGAGGGTGCGGGCTATTTTCACCAAACCGCGCGCGGCGGGTTCCGCTGCTCCAGCGCCCGGGCGTTCCTGAACCCGGCCAAGGCGCGGCGCAATCTGACCATCGTGACCCACGCCCACATCGAGGCACTGCTGTTCGACGACGACGACCCGCGCACGGTGCGCGGCGTGCGCTACACCCGCCACGGCGAGAGCCGCACGGTGGCGCTGCGCGAGGGCGGCGAGGTCGTGCTCTCGGCGGGCGCCATCGGCTCGCCCCAGATCCTGGAGCTGAGCGGGATCGGCCGGGGCGACGTGCTGGCCGACGCGGGCGTGCCCGTGCGCCACGACCTGCGCGGTGTCGGCGAGTGCCTGCAGGACCACCTGCAGATCCGGCTGGTTTACGAGGTCAACGTCCCGACCCTGAACGATGCCATCAACCGGCTGCTGCCGCGGCTGGGCATCGGGCTGCAGTACGTATTGTTCCGCACGGGGCCCATGAGCCTGGGCGCCAGCCAGGTCGCGATCTTCGCGCGCTCGATGGAGGGGCTGGAGACGCCGGACATCCAGTTCCACTTCCAGCCGCTGAGCGCCGACAAGCCGGGGATCGAGATGCACCCGTTCTCGGGCATCACGTCCTCGGTCTGCCAGCTCCGGCCCGACAGCCGCGGCCACATCCACATCCGCACGCCCCAGGCGGCGGACCACCCCGCGATCGTGCCCAACTACCTGTCGGCCCCCACCGACCAGGCCTGTGCCGTGCGCGCCGTGCGCTTTGCCCGCGCGATGACCAAAACCGCGGCGCTGAGCCCCTTTATCGTGCGTGAGCACGTGCCCGACGGCGCGCCTGAGACCGACGACGAGATCCTCGACGCCGCGCGCCGGATCAGCCAGACGATCTATCACCCCACCAGCACGTGCCGCATGGGCCACGACCCCGACGCGGTGGTGGACGACCGGCTGCGCGTGCACGGGATCGCGGGGCTGCGCATCGCCGATGCGTCGATCATGCCCAGCATCGTCAGCGGAAATACCAATGCGCCGGCGATCATGATCGGCGAAAAAGCCAGCGACATGATCCTGGAGGACCGGCGCGCCCGACCCGGAGCCGCCTGATTTCCGCCGCTCGCGTGCCGCCGCCGGCGGCCCGGCCGTGCCCGGCCTCCGACGGCACCGAGCCTTCGCGCCCGCTCGGGGGAACGGGACGATCCACCGCCCCGGGGCGCGCGCCCCGGCTACGACAGACAGGAGACAGACCATGCAGATGACGACCGAAGAGGCGTTCGTCAAAGTCCTCCAGATGCACGGGATCGAGCACGCCTTCGGCATCATCGGCTCGGCGATGATGCCGATTTCGGACCTGTTCCCGGCCGCCGGCATCAAGTTCTGGGACTGCGCGCACGAGGTGAACGCCGGCATGTCGGCCGACGGCTACACCCGCGCGACCGGCAAGATGTCGATGGCCATCGCCCAGAACGGGCCGGGCATCACCAACATCGTGACGCCCATCATCACCGCCTACTGGAACCACACGCCGCTGCTGCTGGTCACACCCCAAGCCGCCAACAAAACCATCGGCCAGGGCGGCTTCCAGGAGGTCCAGCAGATGCGCATGTTCGCCGACTGCGTCTGCTATCAGGAGGAGGTCCGCGACGCCTCGCGCATCGCCGAGGTGCTGAACCGCGTGATCACCAAGGCGCACCGCGGCTCGGCCCCCGCCCAGATCAACGTGCCGCGCGATATGTGGACCCAGGTGATCGACATCGAGCTGCCCCAGATCGTGGACATCGAGCATCCGCGCGGGTCCGAGCGCGGGATCCAGGGCGCAGCCGCGTTGCTGGCCGGCGCCAAGCACCCGGTGATCCTGAACGGCGCCGGCGTCGTGCTGTCGGGCGCCATCCCCGCCAGCGCGGCCCTGGCCGAGAAGCTGGGCGCGCCGGTCTGCTGCAACTACCAGCACAACGACGCGTTCCCGGGCAACCACCCGCTGTCGTGCGGGCCGCTCGGCTACAACGGCTCCAAGGCGGGCATGGAGATGATCGCCAAGGCCGACGTGATCCTGGCGCTGGGCACCCGGCTGAACCCGTTCTCCTCGCTGCCCGCCTACCAGACCGAGTACTGGCCGAAGGACGCCAAGATCATCCAGGTCGACATCAACGCCGACCGCATCGGCCTGACCAAGCGGGTCGAGATCGGCATTCAGGGCGACGCGCGCATGGTGGCCGAGCAGATCCTGGCCCACCTGCCCGACAGCATCGACCAGGACGCGCGCAGGGCCCGGATGGACATGGTGGCCGAGGCCCGCTCGCGCTGGGCGCAGGAGCTGACGTCGATGGACCACGAGGACGACAGCGACGAGGGCGTCACCTGGAACGAGCGCGCCCGCAGCCGCGAGCCCGACCGCATGTCGCCCCGCCAGGCCTGGCGCGCGATCATGTCGGCGATGCCCGAGGATGCGATCATCTCGACCGACATCGGCAACAACTGCGCCATCGGCAACGCCTATCCGATGTTTCCCAAGGGGCGTAAGTACCTGGCGCCCGGCCTGTTCGGCCCCTGCGGCTATGGCCTGCCCTCGATCCTGGGGGCCAAGATCGGCTGCCCGGACGTGCCCTGCATCGGCTTCGCCGGCGACGGCGCGTTCGGCATCTCGATGAACGAGCTGACGGCCTGCGGGCGGGGCGAGTGGCCGGCCATCACCATGGTCGTGTTTCGCAACTACCAGTGGGGCGCCGAGAAGCGGAACTCGACGCTGTGGTTCGACGACAACTTCGTCGGCACCGAGCTGAACCTCGGCGTGCGCTACGCCGACGTCGCCACGGCCTGTGGGCTGCAGGGCGTGCAGGTGCGCACCATGGCCGAGACCGAGGAGGCCCTGCGCGAGGCTGTGCGCGCCCAGATGGAGGAGAACGCCACGACGCTGATCGAGGTCGTGCTCAACCAGGAACTGGGCGAGCCGTTCCGCCGCGACGCGATGAAAAAGCCCGTCACCATCGCCGGCATCCGGCGCGAGGATATGCGCCCGCAAGAGCCCCGGGTCTGACGCCTCGGCACTGACGTCTCGGGCCGCGGGCTTGTTCGGGGCTCGCGGCCCGCCCATTGCCACCCCCAGCCCGGAGCGCGCGCGTGACCGACCAAGTACCCGCCCAAGACGGCGCGCTCGAGCGGCTGAAGACCCAGGCGCGCACGCTGGGCCCCGGCATCCTGGTCGCCACCGTGGTGGGCATCGCCGCACAGTTCCTGTCCGAGCACTATGGCGCCCCGGCGATGCTGATGGCGCTGCTGTTGGGCATCGCCTTTCACTTTCTGGCCGAGGAGGGGCGCTGCGTCGCCGGCATCAGCTTTTCGGCCAAGGCGGTGCTGCGCATCGGCGTGGCGCTGCTCGGCGTGCGCATCAGCGTCGAGCTGTTGATGAGCCTCGGCGGTCAGCTCATCGCGCTGGTCATCGCGGGCGTGGCGCTGACCATCCTCACAGGGCTGGCGATGGCGCGGTTCCTGGGCAGCGGTTGGCGGCTCGCGCTGCTGACCGGCGGCTCGGTCGCGATCTGCGGCGCCTCGGCCGCGATGGCCATCGGCGCGGTGCTGCCCAAGGAGGAGGATAGCGAGCGCAACCTCATCTTCACGGTGCTGAGCGTCACCGTCCTCTCGACCATCGCGATGATCCTGTACCCGATGGTGGTGCAGACCTTCGCGCTGGACGATCGCGCGATCGGCGTGTTTCTGGGCGGCACCATCCATGACGTGGCGCAGGTCGTGGGCGCGGGCTTCTCGGTCTCAGAACAGACGGGCGAGACGGCGACGCTGGTCAAGCTGATCCGCGTCACCATGCTGGCACCGGTGGTGCTGTTGTTCGCGTTGGCGATCCGCAACATGGGCGCCTACGAGGGCCAGGCAGGTGGCACGCCCAGCAAGCGCCCGCCGCTGATCCCGACCTTTGTGGCGGCGTTCCTGGCGTTCGCGACGCTCAATTCGGCCGGTCTGGTGCCCGCGCCCGTGGTCGGCGTGCTGAGCGATCTCTCGCGCTGGGCGCTGCTGATCGCCATCGCCGCGGTCGGCATGAAGACCTCGCTTAAGAGCATCATGGACATGGGCGGCCCTGCGATCGTGCTGATCGTGGGCGAAACCCTGTTTATCGCCGTCTTCATCCTGCTCGGCATCCTGCTGCTGGGCTGAGCGCGGCGCCGGGACAGGACGGCTGGGCGGCTGGACCGCAGGGCGGGGAGGACGGCCGATGGACGAGGCACGCGAAACCGCAGGCGGCACGAGCGGGCATGGCGCGGCGGGCAGCAATCCGGCAACGCGCAGCGGGGCGGGCGGCGCGATCCTCACGGTCAATGCCGGCTCCTCCAGCATCAAGCTGGCGGCCTTTGCAGCCAGCGACACCGCGACGCCGCTGTTGACCGCCACGATCGAGCGCATCGGCACGCCCCAGATCGCAGCACGGATCGCGCCGACGGCGGGCACCGCGTCGCCCGTGGCGCTGGACG